>JAGBNQ010000006.1 GCA_017634275.1 Ruminococcus sp.
GGCGAAATTGTGGACTTTAGACAATATTGTCCGGGTAAACGGCCGAATGGCCATATCAACGCCGAAGGCGTACCTCTATTTTTCATTCTTCATTCTTCACTATTCATTATTCATTGCTTGCAGCGGCAAAGCCGCTGCAAATTCCGGTTTGTCTGATATTAGTATACCATACATTCCACCGTAATGTCAAACCGCGTATCGGCGCGAAAGCGCTTAATAAAACGGGGTTTTGTATAATTTTTATACATATTCCGCCCTGCAATTGTGAATACTGCACCTAAAAGTGATATTAATTTTGTATAAAATATTACTTGAATATTAAGGGCAAATGTAGTATAATATTAAGGTAAAGATTGTTTTGTGTGCTGCCGTTTACGGCGATATTACTATCGAAAGGAATGGTTCTCTTGGCAAGAAAAAACGAAAGCACAAGCGAAAAGATCGTAAGATTATATAAGGAGGGCTATTCTCCCGATGAGATATCAAGGCTCATGGAGATACCCAAGGGAAATATCCCCAATATACTTGAAAAACACTTTCCTGATTATCAGAGCTATGTTCAGCCTGAAAGAAAGCACGATATCGAGCCTGATAAGAACGTTAAGAAGGGCGGCGGCATAGGTGGTTTCTTCGGCAGAGGCAAGAAGGAAGAGGCTGCTGATGCATCTAACTCTATGCTAAACCTTGATATGGACGATGAGGGCTTTATCGACAGAAGTGTTGCAGGCATCGCGTCAATGATCAAAAAGGGCAGAAGTTCTAAGGATATCTGCGCGTTTTTGAACTGCACACCTGCTGATGTTGAGGCTGTTCGCCTTGTTATGGACGAGCATTTCAAGCGTAAAGAGGCGGCTGAGGCTGCTAAGAGAGATGCATTCAAAACAGGCCCCGACTATGAAGGCCCGAAGGTCAAGGAAAGCACAGACCTGCTTAAAGGAACTCCTGCGGATAATTATGCGCCTTCAGTGCAGACACCTCCGCCCCCTGCACCCCTGCCCGAGCAGCAGGAATATGTTCCGCCCGTGTATGACCCCGTTCCCGAGAATCCGACTATGGATGAGCTTACAGTTCCTAACATAGACGAGATCACATTTGAATCGGATATACCTAAAACTCCTGCCACAGCTAACGAAACAGTGGAAGAGGTCGAGAGGAGCCTTGAGGAAAGAGCAGCTGAAAACTACGAGATACCGAGTGCTGCTCCGATAACCCCTGCTGAGGAAGAGAAGAAGGAAGAAGAGCCTGTAAAGGAAGAGGAAAAGGCACAAGAAGTAAAGCCTGCTTTCGTTTCAAGCTTTGCAGCTAAGGCTGATGAAGAGGATACTACCGATTACAATATTGAGGAGGACGATTCTATGACACCTATGGAAAAAATGAAGAAGTTCGCTGAACTTCAGATAAAGGATAACGAGGATAAGATAGCCGAGCTTGAAAAGAAGGCTGTTACTGCAAAGGCAAGCGCTGCATCGGTCGCTACAAAGGTAGGCGAGATCGAGGCGCAGATAGCTAAGCTCAGAGCTGAGGCTGACAAGATCGTTGCCGACAAGGTGAAGGCTGAGGCTGAGGCTGCAGATATCGACTCCCAGATCGCTGCTCTTAAGAAGGAAAATGACGAGTTTATGAGCTACATAAAGTGATAAGAATAATAATATCCCCCGTGAGCGTGAATGCGTTCACGGGGTTTTTGTTTATTTATAAAAAGCCGCACATAAAAAAGCCGCCCTCATTTTCAGAGAGCGGCTTTGCCTTTTTATTATCTTTATGCAGCCTTTTCTTCCTTTGAGCTGTCGTCGGACTTTTCCTCTGTAGTCTTTTCCTCGCTCTCGGTGCTTTCGTCCTTGCTCTCGGCCGCTTTCTTTGCAGGCGCTACAACGTATGTATGGTAAAGATACTCTGTATCAAGCACCGCCTGATCCTGAGTAAGCGCCTTTGCGGTTATCGCAATATAGGTCTTGCCCTCATATTCAAGGTAGGAGGCAAGAAGTGTGCCTGCCTCATCTGTAAAGCCCGTCTTGCCGCCGCCTATCTCAAAGTCGGGGTCCTTGCCGTACTCATAGATGTTTTTGAATGCAAAGGAATTAAGCTCAATGCCGTTTTCGTGCTGCTTTGTCTTTGCAGTTGTATATGTTTCCGTAGAGATTATCTTCTTGCAGGTCTTGTTTTCAAGGCACGCCTTCATTATCGCCGCCATATCAAGGCAGGAGGATATGTGGTTCTTGTTATGCAGGCCGCTTGAATTTACAAAGTGAGTTGATTCAAGGCCTAATTCCTCAGCCTTTCTGTTCATAAGCTCTGCGAAATCCTTCTCGGAGCCCGATATAAGGTTTGCAAGCCCTACTGTACAGTCAGCACCGCTTACAAGTATAGTTCCGTAGAGCATATCCTTAACGGTAGCCTTTTCGCCTGCCTCAAAGCCTACGCGCGATGCGTCCTGCTCGATAAGCGGATCAATAACGTCATTTGAGAATTTATATGTTGCCTTAAGGTCATCAGCGTTCTCTACTGCCACAAGGAGCGTCATAAGCTTTGTGAGCGATGCAGGGTACATCTTTGTGTCATACCCTGTTCCTGCAATTATCTCGTTTGTGTCAGCGTCAACAAGAATGCAGTATTTGCTGTCTATCTTCTTGCCGTTTACCTCCTTGTAATCCGCACTCTTCACGGGAAGAAGGCTTACAGGCTCGGGCTCCGGCTCAGGCACGGGCTCAGCCTCGGGAACCGATGAGCTTTCATCTTTTTCGGAGGAGTCTTCCGTTGTTATCTTTACAGCCTCCATACTTGTTGATTTTCCGATACTGCCGTTATCTGCCACTACGAGGACTGCCGTTCCCACTGCAAGGATAAGTATAACGAGCAGAAGTGCGACAACGCCTGCGCCGCCCTTTTCGTTTTTAGTGAATTTTCGCATAGTCATTCATTCTCCTTTATTTTACCAAGCTCAACAGCCTGTCTGTAATCCGAAATGGTGTTATAGCAATACTGCAAAATATCGCGCCTTGTGATTATTCCGCTGAGCACATTTCTGTCATCTATCACGGGCACAAAGTTCTGCTCCATTGAAAGCAGTATCAGCTCATCAAGCCCCGAGGTTATATAAACAGGCTTGTTTTTGCCTTTGATATCAATTTCCGTTATCGGTATCCTTTCAAGCTCCTTAAGATCGAGGATATCGCGGCTGAGCATATATCCGAGTATATCGCCCTCTGTCACGGTAGTTACATATTCCCCTTTTTTATTTATAACGGGGATAGCCGTATAGCCGTGATTTTTGAGCCTTTCAAGCACCTGCCTTACTGACTGTTCTGTATAGGCGATGTCAAGAAGTGCCTTGGGCTTTAGGAGGGATAGCATATTCATTTTGCCTTACCTCCGTTTTTTGTGCTGTATCTGTAGATAAGCCCTAAAAAGTCATCATAATTTATTTTCTTAAAGCTCTCATTTGTCATGCCGTTTGAAACGAGCTGCTGTTCGGTGATGCCGAATTTCTGGCAGAGATCCGAGCAGTAGGTCTGTCTGTCGCCCGAAGAGAATGCCGAGAAATCGGTAAGCGTGCTTGTAAACGAGGGGCTGAATATCCCCTCATCGCCAACGCTTGAGGAAAGCTCACTGACAGTTCTTGTTTCAACGTAGTCATCATTTCCCTCTACCGAGTAGGTGGAGGTATATCTTTTGAGCGAGCCGTTTTTCTCATCAAAGTAAAAATCATACACCGTTATAAAGGTATCGCCCATATAGGTGTATTCCTCTACGACCTCGCCCTCCTTTGCTTTTATATGCGAACCGGTCTGCGGAAGGTTTTCCTTTACAACGCTTTCTATAACATCGGGCAGAACAGCGCCCTCATCGGTATAGGAATATGTAAGGTAATCAAACTCATACACCTTGTTCCCGTCAGACAAAAAGCCGCGCTTTCCGAGGCTTGTCTGCTGTGACTGATAAAGCTTATTGCCGCTTTTATATCTCTCTATATTCACAGGCTCAGCAAGGTCATCAGCCGTAAGGGTACATTTAAAGGTATATTTATCGCCGCTCATTATCTCATAGGCGGCATTAAGATGCTCACCTATCGTACTCACGGGCGGCTCACTCGGCTCGCTCTCATCGGGCACGGAAACGTCAGCCTCAACAGGCGGCTTTACCGTAGATTTCGGCGTGCCCGTCTGTGAGCTTGAACTTCCGCCGCCGCAGGCGCAAAGGCTCATAGCAAGCACCGCCGCCGCAAATAGCGAAAAGAATCTATATTTAATAAACATAATTGTTTCCTTTACATCCTTTCATAAGGCAAAACTGCCCCGATCACAAAAGGTATCGAAATAATTATACAATATTTTGTACGCGTTGTCAAGTACAGACAACAAAATTATAAATAAAAATGTGCAGGGCAGGAAACTCCCACCCTGAAATAACAAACTTAGAACAGCCCCGTGATATTGCCCTCGTTATCGCAGTCGATACTAAATGCCGCAGGCACCTTGGGCAGGCCGGGCATTGTCATGATATCGCCCGTATAGACTACTATAAAGCCTGCACCCGAGGAAAGCTTCATATCGCGCACTGTTATCTTGAAATTCTCGGGCTTGCCGAGCTTAGCAGGGTCATCGGAAAGCGAATACTGCGTTTTGGCAACACATATCGGAACATCTGCTCTGCCGAGTGCCTCTATCTCCTTAAGCGCCTTTTCAGCCTGAGCGGTATAGATAACGCCGTCAGCACGGTATATCTCTCTTGCAAGAGTTTCTATCTTCTCCTTAACGGGGAGCTTTTCGTCATAGAGGGGCTTATAATTTGAAGGCTTGCTCTCTATTGTGGAAACGACCTTCCGTGCAAGGTCTGTTCCACCCTCGCCGCCTTTAGCGAATATCTCGGCAAGCGATACCTCAACGCCCATTTCGCCGCATACTCTCTTGATAACAGCTATCTCAGCCTCGGTATCCGATGCAAAGCGGTTGATAGCTACAACTACGGGTACGCCGAATTTCTGCATATTCTCGATATGCGTCTTAAGATTAACTATACCCTTTTCAAGCGCCTCTACATTCTCGGCGGTAAGCTCTGTCTTGGGAATGCCGCCGTTATACTTAAGCGCCCTGATAGTAGCAACAAGCACTACGCAGGAGGGCTTTAAGCCTGCAAAGCGGCACTTTATATCAAAGAACTTTTCAGCGCCTAAGTCAGAGCCAAAGCCTGCCTCGGTGATAACGTAGTCAGCAAGCTTAAGCGCAAGCTTTGTAGCCCTTACCGAGTTACAGCCGTGTGCAATATTTGCAAAGGGGCCGCCGTGGATAAGTGCAGGGTTATTTTCAAGCGTCTGAACAAGGTTGGGCTTAAGTGCGTCACGCAAAAGTGCCGTCATAGCGCCGCAGCAGCCTAAGTCCTTAGCGTAAACGGGCTTGTTGTCATAGGTGTAGGCGACCAAAATGCGTTCAAGCCTTGCCTTAAGGTCTGCAAGGTCAGATGCAAGGCAGAGGATAGCCATAATTTCCGATGCAACGGTTATCTGGAAACCGTCCTCACGCGGAATGCCGTTTACCTTAGAGCCAAGACCCACGATGACCTCACGCAGAGCGCGGTCATTCATATCAAGGCATCTTTTAAAAAGAATGCGCCTCTGGTCGATATTAAGGGGGTTGCCCTGATGCATAGAGTTATCGGCAATAGCGCAAAGCAGGTTATTAGCCGCCGTGATAGCGTGCATATCGCCCGTAAAGTGCAGATTTATATCCTCCATAGGAACTACCTGCGCATAGCCGCCGCCTGCCGCACCGCCCTTGATGCCGAAAACGGGCCCCAAAGACGGCTCACGAAGTGCTAAGATAGCCTTTTTGCCTATCTTTGACATACTCTCCTCAAGACCTACCGAGATAGTGGTCTTGCCCTCGCCTGCGGGGGTGGGGTTTATAGCCGTAACGAGGATCAGCTTGCCGTCGGGCTTGTCCTTAGTCTTTGCATAAAGGCTTTCCGAAAGCTTAGCCTTGTAGTGGCCGTAGGGCTCAAAATCTTCCTCCGAGATGCCTAAATTTGCGGCGATCTCGCCTATTTTTTTCATTTTTGCCTGCGATGCGATTTCGATGTCACTTAACATAATATCCCGCTCCTTTTAGATATAAGGTATAAGAGGTAAGAGAAAAGACTCTCACCCGTTTTGTAAAAACAAATTTCCAACCTATATTATACCACATATTTACCCGAAGGTCAATTATAAAATGTGACAAATAGCTGAAAATAAATGGGAAATTATGGGCGGAAAGCAAAAAAACACCCCATATGTGCATCATATGGGGTGTGAAGGGTTATTCTGTTAAGGCTTTTAGTTTTTCAGCCTTTTCCTCGTTTGTTATAAGTCCTAACTCTGCCTGCTGCTGTACCTTGCGTATTGCCTCAAAGTTTTCGACCTTTTTATATGCTTTTTTGAGCTTTTCATCATACTCTTCCTGTGTGAGCAGATCCATTCCGAGTGCTTTGTCAAGTTTTCCTTTTTCCTTGAGATAATCTTGTTCAGCCAATGCCTTTTCACGGACGATATCTTTTTGCTTTATCTGCTTTTCAAGTTCGATTATCTGTTTTTCAAGCTCTTGCTTTTTGGTAAGCTTTGGGTCTATCATTTTTAAAATATCCGAGATATCGACCCCCGGCATTTCATTGGTTTCTATTACATAGTCAAGATACTTTCTGCCTATTTGAACATAAGCGGCATTAAGCTCCTGATCAATGACATTTATCTGAGACTTAAGCGAAATAAGCTCCGCTTGTTCTTGTGTTGCTACTGTAGCGTTAGAACCAACTTTGCCTGCCGTTGTTGCAGCAGACCTGCCTAAATTCTTCGCAGTTGACTGAACCTTATCAAAAATTCCCATATTATGACCGCCTTTCAACGTAATTTTTATTATTATAGCACAAATCTCACTATTTGTCAAGCATAATCTCTCTTAAAGTGAGTTTTTGCCGTGACAAAATATGATATCATTAATAAAAGGGGTGAGACCTAATGCAAAGTATCGGTCAAAGAATTAAGGATGCTCGAAAGAAAAATCATCTTACACAAAGTCAGCTCGCAGAAAAAGCATTTGTAAGCGACAGCTATATTGCTATGATAGAACTTGATAAAAGAAACCCCAGCACCGATGTCGTTATAAGAATAGCGGAAATACTTGGAGTAAGTCCCGAAACGCTTTTGCTCGGGTCTTCACAAGATACGGAAAATACACTTTTTAACGAATGGAAAAGTCTGATGCGCGGAAGAAGTATATCTGAAATAGAAAATGCCCATCTCCTTGTTAAACAGTTTTTTAGATCACTTGATGACATTAACCAAAAAGGCTAAAACATTTAATTATTCTCACTTAACAAAATATTAAAAAATATATTCTTTAGTTAGTATTGACTAATACCCGACATTTATGGTATAATTTTTTATACAAATTAAGCAATTGGTGAGTTTAAAAAGGAGGAATATTATATGGCAAAGTTTGTATGTTCAGTATGCGGTTATGTTTTTGAGGGCGAGGCTGCTCCCGAGCAGTGCCCCGTTTGCAAGGCTCCTGCATCGAAATTCAATAAAATGGACGAGGAGGCAGGCCTTACATGGGCATCAGAACACGTTGTAGGCATAGCATCTGACGTTCCCGAGGATATAAAGAAGGACTTAAGATCTAACTTTGAGGGCGAATGCTCGGAGGTAGGTATGTACCTTGCAATGGCAAGAGTTGCTTACAGAGAGGGCTACCCCGAGGTAGGTATGTACTACGAAAAGGCTGCTTTTGAGGAGGCTGAACACGCTGCTAAGTTTGCAGAGCTTTTGGGCGAGGTGCTTACAGACAGCACAAAGAAAAATCTTCAGATGCGCGTAGATGCCGAGAACGGCGCTACAGCAGGCAAGACCGATCTTGCAAAGCGTGCTAAGGCACTCAACCTTGACGCTATCCATGACACAGTTCACGAAATGGCTCGTGACGAGGCAAGACACGGCAAGGCATTCAAGGGGCTGCTTGACAGATATTTCGGCTGATAGATTTGCTTTTAACAAAAATAACAGAGGTATCATCTTTTTAAGGTGATACCTCTTATTTGTTTATAAATCTGTCTAAAAAACCGCAGCAAAGGAAAAAGGGTGCGTCCTTTGCTGCGGTTTTATCCTACGCGGGATCTGACCGTTCCCGCGAAACGGGCTGTTTTGCTTTTGCTCTGTCTGTAACATATGCGCCTATTGCCGCTAAAAATGTCACCACTGCGATAATTATATATATCGGCAGCAGCCTGTTTGTCGAGCCGAATATCACAACTACACCCTTTGCGGTCATTCCTACAGCGGTGCAGCCTGCCGCGGCGGTAAAAAGATTTCTTGCCGCCCTGCGCGGAGGCACCTTGCTAAAAGCCCCAAAGTAAACATATACAAGCGACATCACAAACAGCGGCACAAAGGCATATATCATAAAGTAAGAATAAACGCTGTGAGAAAAATGCTCATATATCGCGCCGAAAAGTGCTGCAAATGCCGCGCCGCAGCCGCAGCCTATAGCCTGCCGCAGGCAGGCGCGCCTGTCAGTATCCGAGGTAAACAATGTCGCTCACTCTCCTTTCCTTTGTGCTGTTTCCGCTGGTGGTGGGGTTGTTTATAACCTCGCCGTCAAAGTACATAGTTGATGAGCCGCCGCCGTCAAGGTTATAGGCGCTCTCGCAGCCTAAGCCCTTCATAAACTGCGCAAGCTGATATAGTGAAAGCCCTGCGCTCTCATTCGTTCTGCCGTCGGAAACTACGAAAACATAGTGCAGCTCATCTATCTGCCCTATCGCAGTTCTGGGGTTTGATGCCATAGCCTGATCGACCTCCTGCCCCTCGGATACGGCTATCTCGCCGCCGTCAACAAGCCCGGGGCCAAAGGTGAATGCCTGCCATACCCCCATTTCCACAAGCTCATCAGCGCTTGCCTCCGAGGGGGATATTATATCAAAATGCCCGTCAGCGTAAATGCAGAGTATCTCGCTGTCGCTCTCGGCTGTAGAGCGGTAGGCTATTCCGTTTCTTATTACATAGCCCTTTTCCCTCGCGCCGTAGTAGTCGCCGTTTATTGCGATTATCGCGTTATTCTCCTCTGCCGTATCGCTTGTGGCGGCCTTTACGTTTTTGCCAAAGCTGCCGTTTGCAAAGGCGGTCTTTAAATACTGCGCCGAGCTTAAGCGTATATCCGCAACATATATGCTCGTATCATTTTCATAGTATTCATTTACCGTTACGGCTATATTCTCATCGCTGTAAGAGCCGAGGTTCTGAGCCTGCCCCGTCTGCTCTGACGCGGTGCTGTCATCATTTTTATCATCGCTGCTATCATTATCTGTTTCGGACGAGCCCTGCGCCTGCTGCGATGATGATGAATGCCTTGACCTTTTTGATGATGCCCCCCTGCGTGATGAGCCTTGCTCTGTATTGCTGCTGTCATCATTTTCCGATGAGCTTTCATTGTCTGCCGAGGAGCTTTCATCTTCATCAAGGCTTAGCTTTTTTACCTCAAGCCCGTCAAACATCGAGGTGTTCTGCGCGGTCGCATCAGCCTGCTCTACCTGCTCAAGCACAAAGGTATCAAGCATGACATAGGCTGTGAATGCCGCTACCACAAGCGAGTAGACCGCCGCAAAAAGGTATTTATGCTTAATATTCTTATCACGCATTTTTCTTCTCTCCTTTTTTGGCAAACACAAAGCTTTTCTGCGCCAAAAAGCTGAAAATGAACATAGTGCATTCAACTATTATTTTGGCAAGGTAAATATTTACCGAAAGCCTTGCCGTCAAAAGCATCAAGAGCATGGTGTTTGCCGCAAGTATACAAGCTGCGAGCGCAAAATACTGCAAAGCCGATGCCGCGAGTGATTTTTGTGACTTAAAAACGAATTTGCGGTTTAGTGTAAAATTAAGTGCCGAGCTGAACACCCTCGCGGTGATATTTGAAATTACCGCCGAGCCCGTAAAGATACTTAGCAGGATATAAAGCAGATAATCAGCACCAAAGCCTGCAAGCGAGCTTGCCGAGAATTTCAGTATCTCCTTGTATATCTTGACAGAATCCTTTATCGGGTCAAAGTGCGAGGAGGAATTGTCGTCTATATAGATAGTCTTTATCGGCACTTCAAGAATCCTGCACCCGTCGCGCGCAAGTGACATGAGCATATTCGTTTCATACTCATATCTGTCGCCCTCAATAGCGAGCAGCCGCTTTATAAGCCTGTCGGAAAATCCTCGCAGCCCCGTCTGCGTGTCGCTTACACTGACACCCGTTGCAAGGCGGTAGACTACCTTTGTGATGCCGTTTCCGAACTTGCTCTTAAGCGGCACCTTGCCGTCAAATTCCCTGCACCCAAGCACGAGCGCATCAGGGCATTCCATTGCCCTTTCGCACACCTTCACCGCGTCGCTGACAAGGTGCTGCCCGTCAGTATCAAGCGTTACTACTACATACGGCGTCACGATATGGCCGCTTATATAGGTAAGCCCCGTGCGCAGTGCCACCCCCTTGCCGAAATTCGCAGGGTGGTCGATAACGAATGCCTTTTCTCTCACCTTTTCAAAAAAATCATCAAAAACATTTCCGCTGCCGTCATTGACAACTATGCTCTCAAAGCCGTTTTCCTTAAGCTCGTCAAGCATAGGCAGCATTGCCTGCGTGGGCATATACGCCGGGATAAGCGCTAACTTTTTAATTTTCATAGCTCTGCCTCCTGAAAAGTCTTATAGTAAAACCATGCTGATGCTTTATCCCTTTTCCCACATATTTCCCTTACTGTAGCTCATTATAATCCGCGCAGCTAAAATCTACTTTAAATTTTTGGCTTTTATGATGTTTTTTTGATTTCTTTTTTTTCAAAAGTGTTCCCGAGTTAAATTGGAGTTTGCAGGGGCTTGTCAGCAAAGCCGACACAATAATTATTCATTATTCATTGCTTGTGAGGCAAAGCCCCACAAATTCTGCCCCTCGCTCTTTAATTTTACCGATAGCTGCCGATATATATAGTGAATACCATAAGAAAGGGGGCGGCAAAGCTTTGAATATAACAAATATCTCTGCGGCAGCATATAATTCGGTATCAAATGCCGAAAACGCGCAGGCTGTCAGCGAAAAGGCAACGGTCACGCTCTCGGGCGGACAGATAGACAGGGCTGTTAAAATGGGCAGAGCCGACACCCTTATCCTTTCAGACGAGGCAAAGAAAAAGCTTGACCTGCTCGGCAAGGCCGTAAAGGAGAAAAACGAGCTTTCGCAGAACATCTATCAGATGAAGACCGAGCTTGAAAACAGCAAAAAGTCGGCAAAGGCAATGGCGGACGATGCAAGCCACAAGCTTAAAATGCTTGAAATCGCAAGAAGGATACAAAACGGCGACAGAGTTCCCGGAAAGGACGAAAAGGCACTTCTTGAATATGACGAAAAGCTCTATCAGGTGTCAAAGCAGATAGGGCTTATGAAACAAAAGGAAAAGAGAAAGGAATATGATTCCCTGTTAGATGACGAGCAGGCACCCGAGGAAACGGCCGAGATAGAGCCGCCGCAAACGCAGGGCATCGAGATAACCGGCTCAGAGGGTGTGCCCGTAGAAACTAAAGATATAAGCGAAGTAACTCTTGAATAGCGATTCATTAAGACTACCGCGGGCGTAGTAGAGCGAAAGGTTCGAGGACAAGAGGCGGACGGAAATAATGAATAATGAAAAATGAATAATGAATAATGAAAAATAAAGGTATCGCTGCGCGATTTGTAAATCAACGCTTAGCGATACCTCTTTTTATTTATTCTTTTTTTATTTTAGCAGCAGCGCATTAATACATTCCGCCGCCCATGCCGCCTGCTGCGGCTGCCATTGCTGCGTCTGCCGCAGGATCCTTGATGTCAGCCACAAGGCTCTCTGTTGTGAGAACCATAGATGCTACAGATGCCGCATTCTGAAGTGCAGATCTTGTTACCTTTGTAGGATCAACGATACCTGCAGGGATCATATCCTTATACTCCTCATTATAAGCATCAAAGCCGTAGCCCTTCTTGCCGGAGGAGATTATCTTGTCGATAATTACAGAGCCTTCAAGGCCTGCGTTGAGAGCTATCTGTCTTACAGGCTCTTCAAGTGCTTTGAGAACTATTGCAGCACCCGTCTTTTCGTCGCCGTCAAGAGTATTTACAAGCTCCTCAACTGCGGGCATTGCATTTATGAGCGCCGTGCCGCCGCCTGCTACGATACCCTCCTCAACAGCTGCCTTTGTAGCTGCGAGTGCGTCCTCTATACGGAGCTTTTTCTCCTTCATCTCTATCTCTGTAGCAGCGCCTACCTTGATGACTGCAACACCGCCCGAGAGCTTAGCCAAGCGCTCCTGGAGCTTTTCTCTGTCAAAGTCAGATGTAGTTGTTTCGATAGCTGCCTTTATCTGAGCTATCCTGCTCTTGATATTCTCGCTCTCGCCTGCGCCGTCAACGATGATAGTGTTCTCCTTCTGAACTACTATCTGACGAGCCGAGCCGAGCTGGTCGATGGTCGCCTCAGAAAGCTCCATGCCGAGGTCTGTGGAAATAACCTCGCCGCCTGTAAGTATAGCGATATCCTGGAGCATTTCCTTTCTTCTGTCACCAAAGCCCGGTGCCTTTACTGCAACGCAGGTGAATACACCTCTGAGCTTATTGAGGATAAGCGAAGAAAGTGCCTCGCCTTCAACGTCCTCAGCGATGATGAGGAGCTTTTTGCCCATTTTAACTATCTGTTCAAGGAGCGGAAGGATATCCTGCATATTTGCTATCTTCTTATCAGTGATAAGAACGAGCGCGTCATCAAGAACAGCCTCCATTTTATCCGTATCTGTTACCATATAGGGTGAGAGGTAGCCTCTGTCAAACTGCATACCCTCAACAACCTCGCTGTATGTCTCGGCAGTCTTTGACTCCTCAATTGTGATAACGCCGTCGCTCGTTACCTTTTCCATAGCCTCAGCTATGAGCTTGCCGACATTCTCATCAGCGGAAGATACCGTAGCAACTCTTGCGATATCCTCAGAGCCCTCAACGGTCTTTGAATTATCAACTATCGACTTAACAGCCGCATCAACAGCCTTTGCCATACCCTTTCTTACTACCATAGGGTTAGCACCTGCCGCGATATTCTTCATACCCTCTCTTACAAGCGCCTGAGCTAAAAGTGTTGCTGTTGTAGTACCGTCGCCTGCCGCGTCGTTGGTCTTTGTTGCTACCTCCTTTACAAGCTGTGCGCCCATGTTCTCAAAAGCGTCCTCCAGCTCTATCTCCTTAGCGATAGTAACGCCGTCATTTGTGATGAGCGGAGCGCCGAATTTCTTATCAAGCACTACATTCCTGCCCTTAGGCCCAAGTGTTATCTTAACTGTATCCGCAAGCTTATCTATACCTGCCTGAAGAGCCTTTCTTGCCTCTTCGCTGTAAACTATCTGCTTTGCCATAGTAAATTACCTCCGTAAATTATTTGTGTTGAAAAATGCTTTCCATAAAGCTTTTTGCCGCACACCGCACAAGCTCTTTTTATAATAAGCAACAGTTTATGCAATGTACTTAAATTATTCTACAACTGCGAGAACATCGTCCTCTTTAAGAATAGTATACTCAACGCCCTCAAGCTTAACATCAGTGCCGCTGTATTTGCTTATAAGCACCTTTTGCCCTACCTTAAGGTTTACGGGTGTTACTGTTCCGTTGTCAGCAGTCTTTCCGGGGCCTACTGCCACTACCTCAGCTACCTGCGGCTTTTCCTTTGCCGAGCCTGCCAAGATTATTCCGCTCTTTGTAGTCTCCTCTGCCTCTGTCATTTTGATAACTACTCTGTCCTGTAAAGGCTTTATCGTCATTATCGTTTCCTCCTTTTATATAATGCAATGATCTGACTTGTTTAGCACTCTTTGACCCCGAGTGCTAATTATTATTTTAGCACGTTTTTATAAAAATTCAAGTACTTACACGCGCTTTACACAATTTTTGGCTATATGCACAAATTTACAGCACCCCAATTCTGTCAAAAATGTGCAAAGCGTACAATTCGCATCGAAGGCCGTGCCCCCATAAATATTATATTGCCCTCCCTCCGCGGTTATGAATTAGTTAATATCAAGACTGTTAAAAATTTTGGTAAAAACATTAAACATAACATATCGCCGCATAATTTCAAATTTATGTAAATTATTTCACAAAACTACCGCGATACCCCTGTTTTCATTTTAACAAATTGTGTAAATTAACAAATAGTTCATAATAAAACGTTTAAAAACTATTGACTTTTGAGTGTTAATTTGTTATAATTTTACTATCAATTAGAAATTGTCTTTGATTTTGTTTAAAATTTGAGAGGGCGGAAGGCTTTTGCCTGCACCCCGCAAAAATGATACGGAAAGGATTGAGAAATTATGTCTATGGGAAGAGTGCTTGTAGTAGACGACGATAAGAATATTTGCGAGCTTTTAAGGCTCTATCTTGAAAAGGACAATTACGGTGTTATTCTTGCACACGACGGTGAGGAGGCTATCGTTAAATTCAATGCCTTAAAGCCCGACATAATCCTGCTTGATGTAATGCTCCCCGGTATCGACGGCTGGCAGGTGTGCAGAGAGATAAGGAAAAAATCAAACGTTCCGATAATCATGATAACCGCAAAGAGCGAGACCTTTGACAAGGTGCTGGGTCTGGAGCTGGGCGCTGATGACTATGTTACAAAGCCCTTTGATACAAAGGAAGTCATCGCAAGAATAAAGGCTGTATACAGGCGCGCAGGCCAGGGCAGCGGCGATAATGAGATAAAGGAAGTTAAGTACGATAAGCTTTCTGTAAATATGACAAGGTATGAGCTTAGGGTAAACGGCGTTTTAGTTGATACCCCGCCTAAGGAGCTGGAGCTTTTATTCCACTTAGCATCGAACCCCAACAGAGTTTATACAAGAGATCAGCTCCTTGATGAGGTATGGGGCTTTGAATATTACGGTGACTCAAGAACTATCGACGTTCATGTAAAGAGGCTCCGTGAAAAGCTTGACGGCGTTTCGGAAAAGTGGTCGCTCAAGACTGTATGGGGCGTAGGCTACAAGTTCGAGGCAGAGGAAAAGCAGGCTCAGGCAGCGCAGGGTCAGCAGCCGGGCAATGAATAAAGGAAAATCGATATTTTCCAAATATTTTGTGATCTGTTCAGCAGTAATACTCATAAGCTTTGTATGCTTAGGCGCAGTATTACTGCTTGTTTCTTCACGGTACTTTATTGATGACAGAAAAGCGCTGCTTAAAAAGAACTGTGACGGGGCAGCCTATGAGATAAGTGAGGCTATGATCGCAAACCCCGCAGGCTGGAAAAAGCAGGCGGAGGAAATAATGAAGGAATACGCTATGGGCTGCAATGCCCACTTTATCCTTTCGGATAAAAACGGAAAAATTATTGAAAAGACCTACGGCTCCGACCATGTCAAATCAGAGGTGTCACAGGAGCTTATTAAAGAGATAGATGACGATAACTACTACGTCTATGACAGCTTTGAGGGGCTTTCAAGCGAGGACTGCCACGTCTGCGCGGTAAGGTTCAAGGCAAACGGGCCCGAATACCTTATCTTCGCGGCGGCGGAAACTAAGGATGATAATGACTATATTTATAACCTGCTCGAAGTTTTCGGCATTTCGGCGGTAATAGTTCTGATAATCGCGCTTATTATAGTTTACTTTACAACACTTAAGCTGACAGAGCCCGTTAAGGAGATAGCCGAGCTTTCCAAAAAGATAGGAAAGGGCGACTTTGACGTTAAGTTCCCCGAATATGATACGGCGGAGTTTGAGCAGCTGAGCAATGCCTTTAACGAAATGGCGGCATCGCTTAAGAGCTATGATACTATGCGAAACTCCTTCGTCGCAAACGTATCTCACGAGCTGAGAACGCCTATGACGAGCATCGGCGGCTTTGTTGACGGGCTGCTTGACGGAACTATACCCGAGGCAAAAAGAAATGAATACTTAAGGATAATCTCCTCCGAGGTGCATAGGCTGACAAGGCTTGTAAAGAGTATGCTCAACCTTGCCAAGATAGAGGCAGGCGAGCTTGAACCAAAGCTTGAAAAATTCTCTATAATAGAAATAATCGTAGATACGCTTATGACCTTTGAAAACAGGATAGAGGATAAGCAGATAGAGATACGCGGCCTTGATTCCCCGAGGGTGTGGCTTTATGCCGATGAGGGGCTTGTTCATCAGGTAATATACAACCTTATAGAAAACGCTATCAAATTCGTAAACAAGGGCGGCTATATCTCTTTCGGCTTTGAGCCGATAGGTGATAAGACGGTAATTTCAATAAGAAACAGCGGCGAGGGCTTAAGCGAGGAGGAAATGCCCCTCGTTTTTGACAGATTCTATAAAACAGACAAGTCGCGCGGTCTTGATGCTACGGGTGTGGGGCTGGGGCTGAATATAGTAAGCTCCATAATAAGACTGCACGGCGGCAAGATAATGGTAAAAAGCGTTAAGGGCGAATATACGGAGTTTCTCTTTACACTCTCAAATTCAGAGCCATAAGCAAACGAGGTGATAGATGCGTGAGCTTTTTTGATGAAGAGGTATTTTTTGCAGATGATGTAGCTGCCGAAAAGGGTGTTGATAATGATAATGAATTCACAATGCCGAGCGGTGCATCGCTTGAGGCGGTGAGCGCGCTCTCCCTTACGGGCAGAAAGCGCCGCAAAAAGGGCAGGCTTAAAGTAATAGCCGCTACCGCTATGATAACCTCTGTGGCGCTAATTGGCGGCGCTATGCTCACCGTGCTTATAAGGGGGCGCGGCTGGGCGGCCAATATGATCCTCGGCGGCAAGAATATCGAGTTTACTTTGCCTGTGGCAGACTACCCCACCACAGATATCTCCGATAAGGACGAATACGGAAGATACACGACCGAGGGGCTTGTAAAGGCCGTATCCGACACTGTGGTAGAGATACAGATATTCAAAACGGGCAGCGGCTTTGCCCCGTCAAGCCAGGGCAGCGGTATAATCATATCCGAAAACGGCTATATAGTTACAAACGCGCACGTTGTAAATGATGCCACCCTCGGGATAAGGGTGGTGCTTTCAGACGGCAGCGTGTATGACGGTGTTATAATCGGCAGCGATAACAGAACAGATATCGCCGTGATAAAAATAAACGCGGCAGGGCTGAACTTTGCGACATTTGCCGACTCGGACGGTGTAAGCTTAGGTGAGGACGTATGCGCGATAGGCGCACCGGGCGGCTTTGCAAATTCTATCACGAAGGGGATAGTTTCGGGCCTGCACAGAGAAATAGCCGCGCAAAACGGCGACACGAAAATGGAATGCTTGCAGCTTGATGCCGCGATAAACCCGGGCAGCTCGGGCGGTGCGGTGTTCAATATGTTCGGGCAGGTGATAGCTATATCATCATCAAAGCTTGCCTCGTCAAACTATGACGGTATAGGCTTTGCAATAACCACAAACGCCGCCAAGCCGATAATTGAGAGCCTTATGGAAAACGGCTACGTCAAGGGCAGGATAAGGGTAGGCATAACCTTCTACGGGATAAGCAAGGAGGCAGCCGCCTCTGCCAAGGTCGAAATGAAGGCAGGGCTTTACGTCGTTGAGATAGACGAAAGCTGCGATATAGCCGATTCGGGGCTTAAGGTAGATGACATTATAACGAGCGTTGACGGGCAGCAGGTGACAAGCCTTACAGAGCTTAAAAAGCTGCTTGAAAACAAAGCCCCGGGCGACACGGTAAAGGCAAGCGTTTACAGACCTTCGGTAACGGGCAGCGGAACGGAATTCGATATAAGCTTTAAGCTTATGGAGGACGACGGCGGCCTTAAAGAAAACTCACTCGGAAAAAATGCATGATAAACTTGCGGCATTGCCGCAGATTGGAGGGTGTATCCTATGTTTAAAAAGCTAAAAAAAGGGCTCCTTGCAGGAACTATATTCTCAACGGCCGCTAATATGCACGCTTGCGTATACGGCCCACCCCCGAGCAGCCTTAACCCCAGCAGCGATATAAAGACTTACGACGATTCATCATCAAAAAACGCCCCCGAGGATACCTTTGAGCCCTCGGATAACCAAAACGAAGACGTTTACGGCCCACCCGAGTATTTTGACCCCTCACTTTCAGAGGACGAGCCCGAGGTCGATGAGCCCGATGACTTTGACCCGTCAATGAATGAGACACCCGCCGTTTACGGGCCGCCCGAAATGCTTTTGGGCGACCAGAGCAGCGATGATAAAAGCTGACGGTGAGCGTATGGAAAGCATAAAGCAAAGACATATGCACGAGCTTTTTCTCTACAAGCAGCGCCTTCGTAAGAGCCCTCAGCTAAGGCGCTTGTTTTTGGAGCTTACACTTCGCTGCAACGAGAACTGCCTTCACTGCGGCAGCCGCTGCGGCGATGTAAAAAGCGAGGAAATGCCCGTTCAGGCTTATTTTGAGTTTCTTGACAAGATAAAGAGGGATTTCTCACCAAAGCTGCCAATGCTTTGCATTACGGGCGGCGAGCCGCTGCTGCGCGAGGAGTTTGCCGAGATAATGGGCTACGCGCACAAGCTCGGCTTTAAGTGGGGAATGACGAGCAACGCCACCCTTATCGACGAGGAAAAGGTGCAAATGCTAAAAGACACGGGAATGGGAACTATCTCGGTGAGCATTGACGGGCTTAAGGAAACGCACGATACCTTTCGCCGCAGCAAAGGCGGCTTTGAGCGCGCCGTAAGGGGCATAAAGCTGCTCATGCAGGGCGGCTTTCAGGAGGTTCAGGTAACTACCGTTGTTACCAAAAAGAGCCTGCCCGAGCTTGATGAGCTTTTTGAGCTTATGAAGGAGCTTGACGTTGATTCGTGGCGCGTCATAGGTATTGAGCCTATGGGCAGGGCGCTTGAATTGCAGGACTATTTTCTGTCAATGGACGAACAAAGGAAAATGCTTGACTTTATAAGAGCCAAGCGCCGCGAGGGCTGGCCTGTTATGTACGGCTGCTCGCATTACTTAGGGCTTGAATACGAGCGCGAGGTGAGGGACTGGTACTTTCTCTGCAATGCAGGTGTATATACCGCAAGCATAATGGCAAACGGCAATATCACTGCCTGCCTTGACATTGAAAGGCGAGAGGAAACCATTCAGGGCAACATCTTAAAGGACGACTTTACAAAGGTGTGGAAAGAACGCTTTGAGATATACCGCACTCCTCTTTGGGAGAAAAACGAAAAATGCCGCGATTGCAGGGAGCGCGATTTCTGCGAGGGCGGTTCATACCACAGCTGGGATTTTGACAAAAACGAACAGCGCGTATGCTTTATAAGCGAGGGCGCGCAAAGCGAGGGCGCAAGCGCCCTCTAAAATAAGAAAGAAGTAATAATAAAGAATAAAGAATAATAGTGGTATCGCTGCGCGATTTATTAAAAATAATCGTGCGGCGATGCTTTTTTATTTATCCTTTTTTCATAAGTGTTACCGAGAAAAATTGGAGTTTGGCGCTCCGTTGTGGAGGAGCGATGCCGCGAAGGGGGTACGGGGGGCGAACGCAAAGCCCCCCGAGCAAGCCGCCGAAGGCGGCTTGCCCCCTCGGAGCGATGAACAAAACCTTAGCTCAACGCTTGTTATATAAGCTTTTATATTTGCTCACGCTCAAAGCTAAGGATAAAGCCAAAGCAAGCCGCGCGCCCTTTTTCGGGGGCTTTCCGCTCGCCCCCGAACCCCTTCGGTATGCGCGCGGAAAGCCCGAATTGGTATTAGTCGGCGTAAGCCGACACAATAACTGTTAACTGTTATCTGTTAACTGTTAACTGCGAAGCGTTGCTTTTTGCAGGAAAAAGAAAGCTATCCTGCAAAATTAGGTATTATGCGTGAAAATATTAACAAATTTGCTGTTGACAAAAATAAATAGTTCGGGTATAATGTTAAATAGGGGAATTTGTGTTTTGATGAGTTCCCAAACCAAATCACCGAAAGGAGTTTATTCAAATGGCAAGTTTAACCAAGAACCCCAACGTTAACGCTTGGGTGGACGAAATGATCGCTCTCACACAGCCTGATAAGGTAGTGTGGATAGACGGCTCGGAGGAGCAGCTCCAGCAGCTCAGAGATGAGGCTATCGCTACAGGCGAGATGATAAAGATGAACGAGAAGGAATACCCCGGCTGCCTTTATCACAGAACTGCACCCAACGATGTTGCAAGAGTTGAGGACAGAACATTTATATGCACAAAGACAAAGGAGGGCGCAGGCCCTACAAATAACTGGATGGATCCCGATGAGATGTGGGCAATGCTCAAGCCTATGTATGACGGCGTTATGAAGGGCAGGACTATGTATGTTATCCCTTATTCTATGGGTCCTATCGGCTCACCGCTCGCTAAGGTAGGCGTTGAGGTAACTGACTCTATCTATGTTGTACTTAATATGGATATCATGACAAGAATGGGTGCTAAGGCTTTTGATAACTTGGGCGATACATCTGATGACTTCGTAAGAGGCCTGCACTCCAAGGCTGACGTTGACCCCGAGAAGAGATACATCGTTCAGTTCCCCGAGAAGAACACTATCTGCTCGATAAACTCCGCTTACGGCGGCAACGTTCTCCTCGGCAAAAAGTGCTTTGCTCTGAGGATCGCATCCTTCCAGGGCAAGAACGAGGGCTGGATGGCTGAGCATATGCTTATCCTGGGCGTTGAGAAACCGAACGGCGAGGTAACATATATCACAGCAGCATTCCCGTCTGCCTGCGGCAAGACAAACCTTGCAATGCTCATTCCGCCTAAATGCTATACAGAAAAGGGCTATAAGGTTTGGACAGTCGGCGATGATATCGCCTGGATGAAACCCGGCCCTGACGGCAGACTTTACGCTATCAACCCCGAGAACGGTTTCTTCGGCGTTGCTCCCGGTACAAACGCTAAGTCTAACTACAATGCACTTGCATCTACAAAGAAGAACGCTATCTTCACAAACGTAGCTATCAATAAGGATAATATGACCCCCTGGTGGGAGGGTCTTGACAAGAACCCGCCTGTAAACGCTATCGAGTGGAAGGGCGCTGAGGTAAACGGCCCCGAGTATACAGCAAGCGGCGAAAAGCTCGCTCACCCCAACTCCAGATTCACAGCTCCTGCTGAGAACTGCCCCTGCGTATCTCCTGAGTTCAACAATCCTCAGGGCGTGCCGGTATCTGCAATGATCTTCGGCGGCAGAAGAGAAAAGACAACTCCTTTGGTATATCAGTCATTTGACTGGACACACGGCACATATGTAGGCTCTGCTGTTTCCTCTGAAACAACTGCTGCTGCAACAGGTGCTGTAGGTGTTCTCCGTCACGATCCTATGGCTATGAAACCCTTCATCGGCTACAATGTTGGTGATTACTGGGCTCACTGGCTGGAGATGGGCGAGATGCTCGGCGACAAGGCTCCTAAGATCTTCAACGTTAACTGGTTCAAGAAGGACGAGAACGGCAACTTCATCTGGCCCGGATTTGGCGACAACATGAGAGTTCTCGACTGGATCATCAAGAGAGTTGAGGGCAAGGTAGACGCTGTTGAAACTCCTATCGGCTACCTCCCCAAGCCCGAGGATATCAACCTTGAGGGTATCGAGGACGAGGTAACTCCTGAGATCATGACAAAGCTCCTTGACGTTGACAAGGATCTTTGGAAGGCTGAGATCAAGGAAATGCGCCGTTACTATGATGAAGACATCAAGGCTAAGGGCGGCCATATCCCGCAGGCTCTTTATGATGAGCTTGACAAGATCGAGGCAAGACTTGACAAGTAATTTCTAAAGCCAATAGCAATAGATGACCCCGAAACGATCAACTTCGTTTCGGGGTTTTGTTATGCGATATTATTCATTTTTCATGACTAACGGAAAAGACTGCCGAGCTGAACAGCCCGACAGTCCTCCGGAAGTAAAAGAATATGAAAAATTAGGAAAAAGCTTTAGAAACCATACCCGTAAAATCTACGGAATAAGTCGTAATCATCGTAGTCATCATAGTTATCATAGCCGCTGCGGCCGCTGTAGTTGTCCGACTGCGTGTCAGCACCCTTGCCCGTTTCTGCGGCATCGCCCAAAACTACATCTACGCTGTTAAGCTTGTCATTTCTGTAGTAAGCGATAGTTACCGTATCGCCTGCCTTGAACTGCTCAACTATCTTGTTTATCTCCTCAACAGTCGTGATAGTTGTGCCGTTGACACCTACTATTATATCGCCTATCTGTATTCCTGCTTGCTCGGCAGGGCCGCCGCTTGTCATGTCAGATACATAAAAGCCCTGCGGCACTTTGTAATACTGCGAGTATATCTCCGTTATGTTCTTGCCCGACCAGCCGAGTGTAGGCCTGCCCGTAACATAGCCGTATTCCATAAGGTCATTTATTATCGGCAACGCCTCGTCTATCGGTATAGCAAACCCTAACCCCTCGCCATAGGTAGATGATACCTTTACAGAGGTTATGCCTATTACCTGCCCGTAGGCATTGATGAGCGGACCGCCCGAGTTTCCGCTGTTTATTGATGCATCGGTCTGTATGAGTTTCATCGTTCTGTCCTCTACCGAAAGGGTACGGTCAGTCGCGGAGATTATCCCTGCCGTTACCGAGCCCTTAAGCTCAAAGCCGAGCGGATTTCCTATTACTATTGATGCCTCTCCTACCTTTATCTCGGAGGATTTGCCCATTGTTGCAGGCTTAAGGTCTTTTTTGTTTATTTTTAACACCGCAATGTCCGACTGAGTATCGCGCCCGACAAGCTCTGCATCTATAAAGTTGTTCTTATTATCGGCAAGCGCGTCTTTATCCTTATCGGTATTGTAGCTGTCATGCAGCATAACACTTATCCCGCTGCCGTCAACGCTTTTGCTTACAACGTGAGCATTGGTGATAATGTAGCCGTCCTCACTTAGGATAATGCCCGTTCCCGTTGCAACATAGCCCGAGCCCGTGCAGGAAATACCCACTACCGAGGGGGACACAAGCTCAACTATATCGGGGATAGACAGCGCATCATCGGGGGTGGAGAGCTGCTCTATCGTCGGCAGATCTGTCCTGTCAACAGTAGATGCCGCCGAGGCGTTATTTTTCTTTTGCGAACCTGCCTGCTTTGTCATGGCTATGCTTGAAGAGTCATCATTTACTCTTCCTGCCGCAAAAAGGTTATACCCTGCAACAGAGCCTATGCCGATAACAAACACGCACACCACTGCGATGACCGCAGGCATCACATGGCTTTTCTTTTTATTCTGATCGGCAGGGTGGTAGGAATACTCATTAGTTCCCTGAGCGCCCGTGCCATACATAGGCCTGCCGTAGCCCTCATTATTACCGCTGTAATAGCTGCCCTGAGCGCCGTTATAGTGATAAAAGCCATTATTATAGCCGCCCTGCTGATTACCGCCGTAGGGCGAGCCGTTATATCCGTTATTATTGTTATTATTAAAGTTATCCATTTCAAGCCTTCCCTTAATGCTCAGCATTAACGAGCCGTTTTTCATATTCTTATAATAAATATTATACCCGAGTATGTGATAATTATATGATAGTACCGTGAATTTATGCAATCGGGGCACGGAAAATGCTGTAATTTTTTCAAAACGAGGTGAATAGAATTAAGATACAGGCAAATTGGAGTTTGCAGGGGCTTGCCGTTGCGAACCCGAAGGGGTTTGGGGGCATTTGCTTACTTCGTGAGCAGGGAAAGCCCCCAAACAAAGGCGCGAGGCTTGTTTTGACCCTACCTTAGCTTTGAGCGTAAGTAAATTGTGGCACGAACAAAGCTTATTATAAGGCTACGATTAGTTCGCGCCTCTATCGGGGGGCTTTGCGGTCGCCCCCCGTACCCCCTTCGCGGTGCCCCTCTCCAACGGAGCGCCAAACTCCAATTTGCATCATTTCTCAGGAGGTAATTCTATGGCTAATAATCTCATTCTCGAAGAACGTAAAACTCTCCACCTTAGCGGTGTTACCGATGTTGACTGCTTTAATGATAACGAAATAAGACTATATACCGAGCTTGGTACGCTTACCGTAAAGGGGAAGGATCTGCATATAAACGAGATAAGCGTTGAAAGCGGCAACGCTCTCGTTGAGGGCGAGGTATGCTCACTTGTCTACGGCGATAAGGTCAGCCGTAAACTCGGCATTAAAGGCAGGCTTTTAAAATGACGGCGCTGCTGCGTACCTTTGAGGGAATGCTGCCTATGCAGCTCGGCACGTCAAAGGAGGTGAGCGTTTTTTTGCTCTCCTGCCTTGTCGGGGCGCTGCTTGGGCTTTTGTATCAGGCGCTGCGTGCGCTCAGGGTCATCTTCCCCCACTTTAAGGCCGCCGTCTTTTTAGAGGATATGCTTTTCGGGCTGTTTTGCGGCTTTTGCTATTTTTTGATGTTTTCCTATTTTTCGCTTACTATGCGAGGGTTTATCGCTTTCGGTATGGCGCTTTCGGCATTTTTGGCACATATTTCTGTCGGAAACGCGCTGATAAGGCTTGTAAGCGCCGCCGACAGACTCATCAAGAAAAAGCTCCTATTGCCCTTGGCAGGAGTTATTGCTAAAATATTCGCAAAATTCAAGGGTAAATTTGTACAAGAATACAAAAAATATAATTTTTTTAATAAATCTTGTGAAAACCGCTTGAAAGAACCCGTAAAATAGGTGTATAATAGAAAAGTAAGTAAGCATTAAGGGGGCGGGCAGCTTGGCAAATAAAAAGAATAAGCACAATAAGGGCAAAAGGAGCATTCTTATAACCATAATGGGCGTGTTTGCTATAGTTTGCCTGACGGGGTATGCTTTGTGGACGATTATCACTCAGCAGACCGAGATAGCTCAGCTTGAAAAGGAGACTGAGGAGCTGAGCGAGAAGATAACCGTCGCAAAGCAGCAGAATGACGAGTATACAAGACTTCTCAGCGAGGATGATGAGGATGCCTATATGGAACAGATAGCCATAGGCAAGCTCGGCTATGCTTACCCCGATGAAAAGCGCTTTTTTATAATCAGCGGCGATTAAGACTTATCAAGTCTTTCGTATATATGGAATGGAAGGAAATACTAAGAATATGGAGCTTGAGATAGGAAAGATCTACGAGGGCAAGGTCACGGGAATAACCAAATTCGGCGCTTTCGTGGAGCTTGACAAGAACACTACGGGAATGGTACATATCTCCGAGGTGGCAAACACCTTTGTAAGCGAGATAAAGGATCACCTCAGCGAGGGGCAGACCGTTAAGGTAAAGGTACTCTCAAAGGGTGATGACGGCAAGATAAGCCTTTCGATAAAGAAGGCACTTCCCACACCGCCTAAAAAGGAATTCAAGGGCGGCGAAAAGCGCTTTGACAACAAAAGGCAGGGCGGCTTTAAAAAGGAAAGGCCTGCATATGAGCCTGCCGAGCCTGTAGATTTTACCAAAAATCCACCGCCTGTATATTCGGGCAGGGTGAGTGATGATGCAAACTTTGAGGATATGCTCTCTAAATTCAAGGCTACGAGCGAGGAGAAATTCTCAGACCTTAAGCACGTTATGGATAACAAAAGGCGTGGCTCATCAAGAAGAAAATAGAATAACAAGCCGCCGCGTCCGGCGGCTTTATCTTTATAAGGAGAGTAAACATGAAAGGACTAAAGAAAACGCTTGCATTCATTTTCTTTTTCGCGGCAGGCATCGTTTTAGGGGCGTTTATAAGCTACTTGGCGCAGGGCTCGGCAGTAAGCTGGCTTGCATGGGGCAAGGAGCTGGGTGTCGAGAATATAAACATAAATCTTTACATAATCCGTTTCAGCTTTGGGCTGATGCTAAACTGTACCGTATCACAGCTTATCACTATCCCGATAATGCTGATAGTTTATGCAAAGACCTGCAAGAATCTGTAAGCGACGATAAACCGGAATTTGTGGGGCTTTGCCCCACAAGCAATGAATAATGAATAATGAATAGTGAATAATGAATAATTAATGTGTCGGCTCATGCCGACGTATGGAAGTTTTGCTTTGCAAAACTTAGCTGTCAGCTTTGCTGACAAGCCTCATATCGGGCTTGTCAGGGTGGCGAAATTGTGGACTTTAGACAATATTGTCCGGGTAAACGGCCGAATGGCTATATCAACGCCGAAGGCGTACCTCTATTTTTCATTCTTCATTCTTCACTATTCATTATTCATTGCTTGCAGCGGCAAAGCCGCTGCAAATTCCGGTTTGTATCTATCCGAGGTGACTTATGATAAAAATCAATTTCAAAAAGTATATAGCGCTGTTCTGCCTGCTCATCGGGGGGGTAATGCTCACCTCCTGCGGCGAGGTGCCCGATGTCGAGGGCGGCGAGCTGATAAAAAAGGCAAGAGATGCCTACTCCTCGCTTGACAGCGCGAGGGTGACAATGACAAATATCGGCACGGGAAAGATCGAGCAGGAATTTGTATTCAAATATGACGAAAAGGGCATTCTCACCTATTCCTACAAGGGGGAAAGCGCTAAGTCGAGCTATGCGCAGTTTAATAACGGGCTTGAAAGCTACACCGATGAAAACGGAAAAGTGACGCATTTGGTGCGCGGCGATAAGGACTTTGCCGCATACTCAAAGGACGCAAAGCACCCCCAGGCTGACAAGGGGCTTATAATCTATCAGCCTGCATCTGTTGAAGAGGCCGAAGTTACCGAGGAGGACGGCATAACGCACGTTCACCATAAATATGACCTTGACAAGATATCCCCCGAGCTTGAAGAGGGCGAGGCGACCGCGTTTTATGCCGATTACTATTTCAAGGGCGATGAGCTTTTGTATTTTACCGAGCAGACAAACGTGATAATTGACGACGAAAAATATACCTACAGCTACAAAATAGAGATAACCGACAAAAACGCCGTTGAGCGCGTTGAAAACCCCGTTGACATTTCAAAGGCAGAGTGATGAAATATGCCAAAGGTGATAATGACGATAGGGCGCATTTGCAGCGGAAAGAGCAGCTATGCAAAGGCGATGGCAAAAAGGATAAATGCCGTTATCTTTTCGGTAGATGAGATAACGCTTAAGCTGCTTGGGCAAAGCGGCTCGGGCAGGCTTGATGAGTATGTAAAAAAGCTCAAAGAATACTTTTTCCAAAAGACGCTGCAAACGCTTAACAACGGTGTGAATGTCATTCTGGACTGGGGCTTCTGGACAAGGGAAGAGCGCGACTTTGCAAGGAGCTTTTTTAAGGACGCAGGCGCAGAGTATGAGTTTCATTTTATAAATATAACAGATGATGAGTGGCAGCGCCGTGTTGCTAAGCGAAACGAAGATATCTTTGCAGGTAAGGTACAGGATTACCTTGTAGATAATGGGCTTGCCGAAAAGGCAGATGCGCTTTTTGAAACGGCGGCGGCTGATGAAAAGGACGTTATTTTTACGGAGGAATAGAAAATGTATATTCTTGGAATAGAAAGCTCGTGCGATGAAACTGCCGCGGCGGTCGTAAAGGACGGGCGCGAGGTGATATCAAACATCGTCGCAACACAGATAGCCGAGCATAGGCTCTACGGCGGCGTTGTGCCCGAGATAGCATCAAGACGGCACTGCGAGAATATCTATCAGGTGGTGAGCGCCGCTCTGGAGGACGCGCACCTTAAGCTGTCGGATATTGACGCTATCGGTGTTACCTATGCCCCGGGGCTTATAGGGGCGCTGCTTGTCGGGGTGAGCTTTGCAAAGGGGCTTTCTCTCACATCGGGCGTGCCGCTTGTAAATGTTCACCACATAGCAGGGCATATTGCCTCAAACTACATATCGCACAAAGAGCTTGAACCGCCCTATCTCTGCCTTGTGGCATCGGGCGGACATTCCCATATAATAGAGGTAAGCAGCTACACAAAATACAAAGTCATCGGCCGCACAAGAGATGATGCGGCAGGCGAGTGCTTTGACAAGGCAGCACGCACCTTAGGCTTTGAATACCCGGGCGGAAAGTTTATCGACGCGGCGGCAAAGCGCGGCGACCCGTTCGCTTTCAGCCTGCCGCACCCCCGCGTGCAGGGCAGTGAGTATGACTTTTCATTCTCTGGGCTTAAAACGGCGGTGATAAACTTAGTCCACAACGCATCGCAAAAGGGCGAGGAGATAAACCGCGATGACCTTGCAGCATCATTTCAGCGCACCGTTTGCGAGATACTTGTCGGAAATACCATAAAGGCCGCAGTTAACGGCGGATATAAGACTATTGCCGTTGCAGGCGGCGTTTCGGCAAACTCGGGGCTGAGAGAGGCTATGCAAAAGGCCTGCGATGAGCATGGCTTTAAGCTTTATGTACCGAGCCTTACCTACTGCGGTGACAATGCCGCGATGATAGCAAGCCAGGGGTATTATGACTATATCTCGGGCAAGCGTGCAGGGCTTGACTTAAACGGTATCGCCACTCTGCCGCTTGATAAGATAAGCGTGTAAGGTGCGGCTTATGAATGAGTTTGTTTCAAAATACTGTGTGTCGATAATCCTCGGCTTTATAGGGGTATTGTATATCGTCTTTAATATCTCAGCCGTCTTTGCGAGCAAAAAAGAGGGGCGCTTTATCTCGGGGATACCCTTTATGGGAGGGGTGCATATATTTCTTGCATTTTTGCTCACCCCGTTGAAATGGCTTTGCTTTTTATGCCTGCTTGACTATACTATCCCTATGTTTCTGTTTACCTTTATCCCCGAAATGATAGATTATCAAAAAGTGCAGCGAAGATTTAAAAGGGTCTTTTCAAAATACAAATACAAGGGCGAGTATGAGCAAAAGAATATAGAGTTCAAATTCGGTGAGAATGAAAGCTTTGAGATGCGCCTGCTTTACAGATATGTTTATGCCTTTACCGACTGCGCGGCACTTTTGGCAATCTGCAAAAATAAAGGCGAGCCGCGCGTTCTTGCACTCATAAGGGATAAAACATCTGGTAATGAGCCGGAGCTGATACCCTTTGAGGGGGATAGTGCGAGCGCTGATGATATAGTTTTTAAGGGCGAGAGCTTAACACTTACAGTAAAAGTAAAAAATGAATAATTGAAACTTAAAAATTGCAAAAAAATTGTAAAGTGGTGTCTTCCCTCTTGACTTTAGGGGGTAAAAGTATTATAATAGAAGAGTATTAAAATTATATTGGAGGTTTTTACAATGGGTAGAGTTTATAACTTCAGTGCAGGCCCTGCTGTACTTCCCGAGGAAGTGCTCAAAGAGGCCGCAGACGAAATGCTCGATTACAAGGGCACAGGTATGAGCGTTATGGAAATGAGCCACCGTTCAAAGGCTTATGACACCATAATCAAGGAGGCTGAGGCTGACCTCAGAGACCTTATGAATATTCCCGATAACTATAAGGTAATATTCTTACAGGGCGGCGCATCCCTCGTTTTCGCAGAGGTTCCTATGAACCTTATGAGAAAGGGCAAGGCTGCTTACATCATCACAGGTCAGTGGGCTAAGAAGGCTGCTGCCGAGGCTGAAAAGTACGGCGAGGTAGTAAAGGTAGCCTCCTCCGCTGATAAGACATTCAGCTATATCCCTGACTGCTCCGACCTTGACATTCCCGATGATGTTGACTATGTATATATCTGCGAGAACAACACTATCTACGGCACAAAGTTCTGGGAACTCCCTAACACAAAGGGTCACGAGCTGGTTGCTGACGTAAGCTCATGCTTCCTTTCTGAGCCTGTTGACGTTTCAAAGTATGGCGTTATCTACGGCGGCGTTCAGAAGAACGTTGGTCCTGCAGGCGTTCAGATCATCATTGTCCGCGAGGATCTTATCGCTGACGGCCCTGCTCTTTCCTGCACTCCTACAATGATGGACTGGAAGATCCAGGCTGACAACGAGTCTCTCTACAACACTCCTCCCTGCTACGGCATCTACGTTTGCGGCAAGGTGTTCAAGTGGATAAAGAAAATGGGCGGCCTTGAGGGCATGAAGGCTCACAACGAAAAGAAGGCTAAGATCCTTTATGATTTCCTTGATGAGAGCA
>JAGBNQ010000007.1 GCA_017634275.1 Ruminococcus sp.
AATAATTATTGTGTCGGCTTGCGCCGACGGATGCCCATTCGGGCAAACTGCCGCCCACGCAGCACGCACCTTAATTGTGCATTATGCATTGTGCATTGTGCATTGAATCGCAATTATTACCCTGAAGTTAACACTCTATAAAGCAAAGATTAAACTGTGAAAACTGCACCAAATAACTTTCAACAATGTGGGTTTTCTTTGGGGAACACTCCGAAATGTCGGAAAATGTGGGGGTTTCTCTTGACAAAACGGGGAAAAAGAGTTATACTCATAAATGTAAACAGCAATGGCGCTGTGGACGTTCTATTTCGTCCGCAGCGTTTTTTATTTTGCTTATTTGAAAGGAGTAATCAATATGAACGTACCCGAGATCTTTGGCAGCGACGTGTTTAATGAATCGGTAATGAAGGAGCGCCTTCCTAAGCAGACCTACAAGGCTCTTAAGAAAACTATCAATGACGGCACACCTTTAGGTATTGAAGTTGCAAACGTTGTTGCAAACGCTATGAAGGACTGGGCTTGTGAAAAGGGCTGCACCCATTACACACATTGGTTCCAGCCGATGACAGGCCTTACGGCTGAAAAGCTTGACAGCTTTATCTCCCCTACAGATGAAGGCCACGTTATTATGGAGTTCTCGGGAAAAGAGCTTATCAAGGGCGAGCCTGACGCATCTTCCTTCCCCTCCGGCGGACTGAGAGCGACATTTGAGGCAAGGGGCTATACCGCGTGGGATCCTACCTCATACGCATTTATCAAGGAGCATACACTTTGCATTCCTACAGCCTTCTGCTCCTATAACGGTGAGGCGCTTGACAAGAAAACTCCCCTTCTGCGTTCTATGGAGGCTATAAATAAATCAGCGCTCAGAGTATTAAAGCTTTTCGGCTCTGACGCTACAAGAGTCATCTCAAACGTAGGCCCCGAGCAGGAATATTTCCTTGTGGACAGAGAAATGTATTCTCACAGGAAAGACCTTATCTTTGCAGGGCGCACACTCTACGGCGCACCCGCACCTAAGGGACAGGAGCTTGAGGATCACTATTTCGGAACTATCAAGACAAGAGTTGCCGCTTATATGAAGGACCTTGACGAGCAGCTCTGGAGGCTCGGAATCTACGCTAAGACAAAACACAATGAGGTAGCCCCTGCTCAGCACGAGCTTGCACCTATCTACGGCACCACAAATATCGCAACAGACCACAACCAGCTCACAATGGAGATAATGAAGAGAACTGCAAGAAAGCACGGCTTTAAATGCCTGCTGCACGAAAAGCCGTTTGCAGGTATCAACGGCTCAGGCAAGCACAATAACTGGTCGCTTTCGACTAACACGGGCATCAATCTTCTTGACCCCGGCAGCACACCTGCTGAGAATGCACAGTTTTTGCTTTTCCTGACGGCTGTTATCAAGGCTGTTTACAAGCATCAGGACGTTCTTCGCGCCTGCGTAGCTACAGCAGGAAATGACCACAGACTCGGCGCTAACGAGGCACCGCCTGCTATCATCTCTATCTTCCTTGGTGATGAGCTTACAGATATCCTCGATTCTATCGTTTCGGGCAAGAAGTATGAGGGTGAGCACGTTGATATGAAGATCGGCGTTGACGTTCTTCCCAACTTCCCGAAGGATACTACCGACAGAAACAGAACATCGCCTTTCGCTTTCACGGGCAACAAGTTTGAGTTCAGAATGCCCGGCTCAAGACTTTCCTGCGCAGGCCCGAATACTGTTTTGAACACTATCGTTGCAGAGGCACTTGATGACTTTGCTGACAAGCTTGAAAAGGCTGACGATTTCGGTGCAGCGCTCAACGAGCTTATCAAGACCACTATCAAGGAAAGCCAGCCTATCATCTTCAACGGCAACGGCTATTCTGATGAGTGGCCTATCGAGGCGGAAAAGAGAGGACTTCTCAACCTGCGCTCAACCCCCGAGGCTGTTCCTACATACAACCTCCCCGAGAACATAGCACTCTTTGAAAAGTACGGCGTTTATACCGCTACCGAGCTCCATTCAAGAGTTGAGATACTGCTTGATGAGTATGTAAAGACTCTCAACATCGAGGCTCTGACAATGGTGGATATGGCTAAGAAGGATATCCTTCCTGCGGCGGCAAGCTATGTTAAGGACTTGGCTGAAACAGCTAACCTTTCCAAGAGCATAGGCGCACCTGCCGAGTTTGAGACTGAGCTTGTCAAAAAGCTTTCGGTGCTCATGGCTGATATGTATAAAAAGCTCGGCGCTTTAGAGGACGCTATCGTTAAGGCACACGATATCACCGACATACAGCAGTCTGCAAACTACTACCACGACACGGTATTTGCGGCAATGGGCGAGTTAAGAGCTACAGCTGACGAGATCGAAACTCTCGTAGGCGAGAAATACTGGCCTTACCCGACATACGGACAGCTTTTATTCTATGTAAAATAATATTTCACCCAATGACGGAGTGGCTTATCGGCAATGCGTTTGCGCGTATTGCTGATATGCGCTCCGTTTTTCGCCTAAGCCTATCTTTCGGCTTGCCGAAAGACTCCACATATATTTCGTCAGAGCGCCTTGCTTATGCAGGGCGCTTTGATGATTTTTGAAATACAGCGAAATTATGAGAAAAAGCAAGGGAAAATAAGCATGAGTGGGATATATCAAACAAACGCCTAAAATCATCATTATATTATACTTGCGGTTCATATGAACTTATGCTATAATCTATATAACGTAAGGGACGGAGATATGAAATATCTATCCCTTAAGCTTTGCTACACATATGAACATTTGCTCATTTGAACATTAGTTAAATTGTTACAATATCTGCTTTTAGCAGCACACAAAATTTGTAAAATGCACCATTGACATAATAGCCCATGATAGGCTATAATATAAATACAGTTAGTTAAAGCTAACCTATAAAGGAGGAAGTAATATGTTTCTTGAAATAAGCGGGATAAAGAAAAGCTTTGGCGAGGGCGAAAGCAAGGTAGAGGTGCTCAAAGGGATAGACGCGCAGATAGAAAAGGGTGAGTTCTGCGTGCTGTTAGGGCCGTCGGGCTCGGGCAAATCAACGCTTTTGAACATTATCGGCGGAATTGATTCGGCAGATGACGGCTACATATCAATAAACGGCGAAAAAACCAAGGATATGAACGAAAAAGCGCTCACACTTTACAGAAGAAAGCATTTAGGCTATATCTTCCAGATGTATAACCTTATACCAAACCTCAACATAAAGGAGAATATCGAGGTAGGCGCTTACCTTTCCGATAATCCGCTTGATGTTGATGAGCTTTTAAAGGCATTAGGGCTTTACGAGCATAGGCACAAGCTGCCAAACCAGCTATCGGGCGGCCAGCAGCAGAGGACCGCTATCGGCAGGGCAGTTATCAAAAACCCCGATATCCTGCTTTGCGATGAGCCTACGGGCGCACTTGATTACAACACCTCTAAGGAGATCCTCGCCCTTATAAGCGACTTAAACCAGAAATACGGCTCGACCATAATCATGGTAACGCACAATGACGCTATAAAAAACATGGCCGACCGCGTTATAAAGCTGAGAGACGGCATGATAAGAAAGAACTATGTAAACGAAACTAAAATGACAGCCGAAGAGCTTGACTGGTAATAAGACAAAGAGGTAAAAAATATGAAAAATCCACTTAATAAAAGACTGCCGCGCGAGCTTAAGGCGGAGTGGCCGAAATACTTTATCATTTTCCTTTTCTTTGTTTTGACGATATCGGCAGTGTCGGGCTTTTTGGTTTCTGACAACAGCCTGATGAGATCAAATGAGGAATCGTTTGAAAAATACAAGATAGAGGACGGCAACTTTGATTACGCGCAGGCAGCATCTGATGAAACGATAGAAAAGATAGAAAAAGACGGCAAGATAAAAATATATGAGAACTTTTTCAAGGAGGAGGCCGTTCAGAGCTTTGATGACACCACCTTCCGCGTATTTGCTGACAGAACGGAAATTGACCTTGTAGATGTTCTTGACGGGCAAAAGCCTAAAGCTGACAACGAGCTTGGCATTGACAGGCTTTTTGCAAAAAACCATAAGCTTAAGGTCGGCTCGACTATCAAGTTTGCCGACAAGGAATTCAAAATAACCGGAATAGTTGCGCTTTCTGATTACTCAACGCTTTTCCAGTCACCTTCGGATATGATGTTTGATAACGATAAATTCGGTGTCGGCATTGTTACGAAGGAGGGCTTTGACAGCATAAGAGATGACCACATCCACTACCGCTACAGCTATTTCTACAATGACCGCCCCGACAAAGATGACCAGAAAGAGGGCAAGGAAAAGGCTGAGGAGCTTATTAATGTCCTCACGGCAAACGGCGAGCTTGATGAGTTTATCCCTGCATTTTCAAACCAGGCTATACACTTTGCCGCTGATGACTTTGACGGCGACCAGAGCATGATAACTGTTTTCCTATACATTGTAGTTATAATCCTTGCGTTTGTATTCTCTATAACCATTTCAAACACTATCACCAAAGAGGCATCAACTATCGGTGTGCTGCGCGCATCGGGCTACACAAGGGGCGAAATGGTAAGGCATTATATGATAATACCCATGCTTTCGCTGCTGCTCGGCGCTGTAGTAGGAAATATCTTAGGCTACACCGTGCTTAACGATGTATTCGCGCAGGCATATCTTGCAAGCTACTCGCTTGTAAGCTACAAAACCGTTTTCACACCGAACGCTTTTGTAAGAACTACAGTTATACCGTTTATCCTGATGTTTTTGATAAACCTTATAATGCTTTCATTCAAGCTTAAGCTCTCTCCCCTGCGTTTCTTAAGGCATGACCTTAAGACAAAGCAGAAGAAAAAGGCTTTCAGGCTCAACACAAAGCTGCCGATAATGCTAAGGTTCAGGCTCAGGGTGATATTCCAGAATATGCCCAACTATGTAACTATTTTCTTAGGTATCATCTTTGCGGAATTTATACTGATGTTCAGCCTTATCTTTAAGCCTATGCTGAATAACTTTGAGGACAACACCACAAAGAACCTGCTTGCAGATCATCAATATATTCTCAAAGCCCCCCTGCCTACCGAAACAGAGGGTGCGGAGAGCTTTGCTATGGAAAGCTTGCAGACTATAGGCGAGAAAACGGGCAACAAGGACGAGGACGTTACCATCTACGGCGTAAAGGAAAAGAGCGATTATGTAACGCTTACCTCAGAAAAGGGCAAGGTGGATATATCGACTGCCTACCACAAAAAATACAAAGTTGACATAGGCGACACGATAGAGCTTAAAGATAAATACACCGACAAGACCTATAAATTCGAGGTCGGCGGATATTATGACTACCCTGCGATAATCGCTATGTTTATGGACATTGATGACTTAAACAAGACCTTTGACCACGAGGAGGGCTACTTTAACGCATATTTTTCAAACAACGAGATAAATGATATAGATGAGAAATACATAGCCTCACGCATAACCGCGACCGAACTTACTAAGACCTCACGTCAGCTTATCCGCTCAATGGGAAGTATGATGTTTATATTTACCTTCTTCGGCACGATAATCTACATTCTTGTGATCTATCTGCTTGCTAAGATAATCATTGAGAAAAACACGCAGTCTATCTCAATGACGAAAATTCTCGGCTACAACAACGGCGAGATAAATTCGCTATACATTCACTCAACAACTATTGTAACGCTGATCTCGCTGCTTGTGGGGATAGTTATAGTTGACAGAACACTTGCGGTAGTAATGTTTGAGGTGTTCAAGGGCTATTCGGGCTGGTTTGAGTACAAAATGGCGCTGTCAGTAGTGCTTAAGACATTAGGCCTCGGCATTCTCACATACCTTGTAGTAGTGCTTATTCTAAGCCGAAAGGTAAAACGCATTCCTCTTGATGAGGCGCTCAAAAACGTTGAATAACTCTCACGATGCATTTTTTCATAATATTCCTCTTAAAAAACCTCCCATTTCATCAAAAAGGTGAAATGGGAGCGTTTTTTTATTTATTTATCTTAAAAGCATAGGCTGGAGCTGCTGCCCCTGCATTGCTTGAATGATCGTTTTTTCTAACTTTGTAAAATCGGCTACCGCGGAATACGGCTTGCCTTCATAATTATCCTGCCCGTAGGGAACAAAGTAGTAATTCTTATAGCTTTGCAAAAGCCCTATGTTCTTAGCGGCATTTGCCAGCGCATCGTTTGTCGATATCGCTATCACAACGGGGCGCGCGTTTCTGACGTGGCTTTTAACTGCCATTGTTACTGGGGTATCGGTTATCCCGAGTGCAAGCTTTGCGGCGGTGTTTGCCGTGCAGGGCGCTACTGCAAGGATATCGAACATTTTCTTAGGGCCTATCGGCTCGGCGTCCTCTATCGTTTTTATTACCTCTTTTCCCGTGATCGCCTTTAGCCTTTGAATATGCTCCTGCGCCTTGCCAAAGCGCGTGTCTATAGATGCTGCGTTAAATGACATTATCGCCGTAACGTCATGCCCCGAGGCAGCAAGCTCCTCAAGCGCCTTCTCCGCCTTTTCAAAAGTGCAGAATGACCCCGTCAGTGCAAAGCCTATCTTAAGTCTTTCATTCACCTCTCACCCTCCTTTCTTTTAAGTATTATATCTGTTATCTCTGCGGCGATATATTCTCCGCTTGTTTTCGGCGCGCATTTTCCGGGAAGTCCCGGGGCATTTATATACCCTCTTGACAGCGAGTGCGCCGCCTGCTCATCTATCCCGTAGGGGTATGAGGCTATCTCGATAAATAGCGCCGACTTCTTTGATGCCGCTATCTCCTCACGCCCGAAAATGTGCGCAGGAACTGTGTTTATGATGATATCTGCGCTGCCCACTACAGAGCCTACCGTACAAAGTGCCGCAGTTTTATAGCCGAGTGACTGCGCATCAGCAAGCTGCACGGGGTTTCGGGCGGCTATAAGCACATTTGCGCCCAATGCTGCAAACAGCCTTGCCGTCTGCTTGGCGCACGCGCCGAAACCCGTTATCAGCACGCTTTTCCCACTCAAAACAAACGGGGTGTTTTCAAGTGCTATCATAAGCGCGCCCTCGGCTGTCGGCAAGGCATTTTTTATCCTAAGCGCCTCGCTGTCGTAGTAGTCTGTCACCTCATAGCCCTGTGCCTCAAAGCGCTCTCTAAGCGCTGTGGGTATCCTTCCGCCCAGAATGAGCGCACCGCTTTTGAGGTGGCGCTCTATCCCCTCAAAACTGCCGTTTTTTGCAAGCATCGGCAAAAGCAGGATATCCGCCGCGCCTGCCCCGTCAAGCGGAAAGCTTACCTCCTTTATCTCAAAACGTTCCTTAAGCGCCGCTATCGCATATTCCTGCCTTGCGTCGCCCTTTATAGCTAAAATAAGTGGTTTGTTTTTCATATCAGGTGTCCTTTCTTTTTTATATTCTATGCAAACACGCGGCAATTGGTTAACGCACAGGTATAAAAAAAGAGGACTTATATTCAAGTCCTCGTGGTTTTTTATATATCCAATTTAAAATTCTCGGGCTTTCTGCCCTTATATACCGTAATGTACTTAAATCCGCACGCCTTTAACAGCTCCTCACCGCGCCTTATGCCTGCGCCGATATCGAAAATATTATGCGCATCACTGCCGATAGTGACAAGCTCGCCGCCCAGCTCGCGGTAAAGCCTTAAATACTTCTCCTCGGGAAAGGGCTTGCCGTATTTCTGCCTAAAGCCCGAGGTGTTTAGCTCCAATGCTTTTCCTTTTTCTATAAGTGTACAAAATATTTCTCTTATAATATCGTTATACCTTCTCATATCGATCGTTATCTCATATTCACCCTGAATGTATCTAAGCGGATAGGTCAAGTGCCCCAATGAATCAAATCCGCCCCATTTGCACATATCAAGCACCTCGGTAAAGTATCTGCCAAGCAGCACACGGATAACGCTGATGTCCACATTATCGTACTCTAAATAATAAAAATCGGGCTTGCCTGAGTTCATATGGAGTGAGCCTATAACAAAATCAAGCCCGTCGATAGAAAGAATCTCCTCGGCGGCTTTGATGTTTTGCAGCGGCTCGCCAAGCTCTGTTCCGCAAAGGAGGTTTTCATGCTTTTGCTTAAGCAAAAGAGTTTTTTCTATGCTCGCCTTAGAATAATCTCGGCTGCCAAACATAATACTATCCGCTTTTTGGTACTCGTCGTATTCTCCCTCGCTCTCGGGCAGCCAATAGCAGCAGTCGCAGTGGTCGGTCACGGTAATATAAGAAAGCCCAAGCTCCTGCGCTTTTATTGCCATAGCCTCGATTTCCGCGCCCTTATCGGCATCGGGTGAAAAATAAGAATGTGTGTGGCTGTCAAAAAGCATAAGCTTACCCCTTTCAAAAATAAGAGGGTGTAATTTTACCCTCTTAGTTCATTTTAGCAAATTCAAGCGTCAAGGACGGCGCATCGCTCACATCAATTGTTGCAAAAAGCCTGCCGCCCTCCAAATACAGATTATAAAAGCAATCTATCCTATCCCTCGCAGGGTCGGCATCTTTTATGTATATCCTGTCACCGTTTTCATAGTTATAGCGCAAGCCGACTATCCTCGTCTTTGTCATTCCCTGCAAAATATCGCCTGCAAAGGAAAGCTCGGCATGAAAGCTCTCGCATTTCCATTTTCCAAAAACCTGCGGCAAAAGCTCCTTTGTCGCAAAATTTACGTCACCAAAGCGGCTTTTGTCAGTCCTTTTCATCTCCTCGGTGCTTTCGCCCGATATCGGATAATCATTGACGACAGTAAGCGTGTCATTTTCAAAATATATCTCCTTGACAGTCGCGTAGGGCTCGCTGTCGGGGGTGTTTCTTAAGGCATTATCCTCAAGCCTTAAAAGAACGCGCTCGCCGTTTTCTATCGTTGTAAAGCGTGTGGAAAGTGCAGGGGCGCTGCGCCACAAAACTGTGATAAGGTCGCCCGTTATCTCCACGCGAGGGCCTATATACGAGGGCTCATATGCGCCGTCAAGCTTAAGCATTGGTGGTCGCTCCTTTCGGGAAAATATCAGTTTTTGAGCGAATGGAGGGGTGCAGGTATCTGGCCGCCGCGGTTTATGAATTTTGATGCACTTGCTTTCTTAAGCGGCATTACGGGGCCGCAGCCGAAAAGGCCGCCCCAGTCAAGCTCCTCGCCTACGTCCTTGCCGATAGCGGGAACAACTCTTACAGCGGTAGTCTTTGAGTTTACCATACCTATCGCCGCCTCGTCCGCGATTATCGCAGCTATCGTATCGGGCGTGGTATCACCGGGGATAACTATCATATCAAGGCCTACCGAGCACACAGCCGTCATAGCCTCGAGCTTTTCAATCGTCAGCACACCGGAGCGTGCGGCATCTATCATTCCTGCGTCCTCGGAAACGGGGATAAATGCGCCCGAAAGGCCGCCTATGGACGAGCAGGCCATTACACCGCCCTTTTTGACTGCATCGTTGAGCAGGGCAAGTGTTGCGGTAGTTCCGTGAGTTCCGCACTGCTCTAAACCTATCTCCTCCAGAATATGGGCTACCGAGTCACCTACGGCAGGCGTGGGTGCCAAAGAGAGGTCAACTATACCAAACGGCACACCGAGGCGCTTTGATGCCATAGTGCCGACAAGCTGCCCTACTCTTGTTATCTTGAATGATGTTTTCTTGATTATATCGCTTATCTGTGTGATATCAGCATCGGGGTACTTTGCAAGGGCAGCCCTTACAACACCGGGGCCCGAAACGCCGACGTTTATCATACAATCAGGCTCACCAACGCCGTGGAATGCGCCTGCCATAAAGGGGTTATCCTCAACGGCATTGCAGAAAACAACGAGCTTTGCCGCGCCAAAGCAAGCCTTATCCTTTGTTATCTCAGCGGTGTCCTTAACTATCTGCCCCATCAGCTTGCAGGCATCAAGGTTGATACCCGTCTTAGTAGAGCCGACATTTACCGATGAGCACACCCTCTCGGTAACGCTCAGCGCCTCGGGGATAGACTTGATAAGCTCGATATCGCCTGCCGAAAAGCCCTTCTGAACAAGTGCCGAATAGCCGCCTATGAGGTTAACGCCAACGTCCTTAGCCGCCTTGTCCATTGCCTTTGCAAAAGGCACGGGCGAGCAGCCGCAGGCCGCGGAAACTATAGCGATAGGCGTTACCGAGAGCCTCTTGTTGATTATCGGGATACCGAGTTCCTTTTCGATATCCTCACCCACTCTGACCAGATCCTTAGCCTTAGTGGTTATTTTGGTATAGACCTTGTCGCACGCCTTGTTTATATCCGCGTCGATACAGTCAAGCAGCGAGATGCCCATCGTTATCGTTCTGATATCAAGGCACTCGTTTTGTATCATTCTGATAGTTTCAAGTATATCATATGTCTTTATCATTATGCTGTGTCCCCTCTTTATCAGATCTCGTGCATTACGTTGAAGATATCCTCATGCATCGTGTGTATCTCAAGCCCCATTGACTTGCCCATTGCCGAAAGATCATCAACAAGGAGCGTAAAATCCTTATTAAGTCTTGAAATATCAACAAGCATAGTCATAGCGAAGATATCCTCCAGCACTGACTGGGAGACCTCCACAACATTTGCATTATACTCAGCGCACTTTGTCGCCACCTTAGCCAAGATACCAACAGCGTCCTTACCTATTACAGCTACTACAGCTCTCATAAAATCTACCTCCGTATTATAAATTGTCCTTACTATTATAACACACTTTTTACTCTTTGGCAAGGGGGAACGCGCAATTTTACCGCGTTTTTTGCCCTCGCCAATATTGACAATCATGCTTTAATATGATATAATAATAAATTGATATATTATGTGTTTTTGGAGGTAATCAAATGTTAAAAACAGGTTCTGATATAATCATCGAGTGTTTGCTCGAACAAGGCGTTGACACGGTATTCGGCTATCCGGGCGGCGCGGTGCTTAATATCTACGATTCTCTTTATATGTATTCCGATAAGATACGCCATGTCATCACGGCTCACGAGCAGGCTGCCTGCCATGCGGCTGACGGATATTCGAGAACCACCGGCAGAACGGGCGTAGTTATAGCGACCTCGGGTCCCGGAGCTACGAACCTTGTAACGGGTATCGCTACGGCTTATATGGATTCTATCCCGCTTGTGGCTATCACGGGAAATGTTCCCACGAGCCTGCTCGGTCTTGACAGCTTTCAGGAGGTAGATATCTGCGGTATTACCATGCCCATAGTAAAGCACAACTACATAGTTAAGGACATAACAAAGCTTGCCGACACTATCAGAGAGGCTTTCTATATAGCAAATTCCGGCAGGAAAGGCCCCGTTCTTATCGATGTTCCGAAGGATATCACTATCGGCAAGACGGAATATGAGCCAAAAGAGCCGAAGAAGATAGTCAACCACAACCCCGAGGATATAAATACGCAGATAGACGAGGCAATTGAGATAATCAAAAGCGCAAAGCGCCCATACATCTACGCAGGCGGCGGTGTTGTTTCCTGCAACGCCGTTGAGGAAATGGATGAATTTGTCACAAAGGTAAATGCGCCCGTATCGCTCTCGCTTATGGGTCAGTGTGCGTTTGACAACACAAGAGAGGAATACCTCGGGATGCTCGGAATGCACGGCACCAAGGCGTCGGCTATGGCACTTAACAAGTGCGATGTCATGATAGTTTTGGGCTCACGCTTTTCTGACAGAGTTATCTGCAACCCCGGCACATTTGCTAAGGACACTAAGATAATCCACATTGAGATAGACCCTGCCGAGATAGACAAAAACATTGTAGTAAGCTACTCGGTAACGGGCGATATCGAGTATATCCTTGCCAAAATGAACGAAAAGCTCCCTCAGCTCGAGCACAAGGAATGGATGAGTGAGGTGCTTGAGTGGAAAAAGCAGTATGCGCTCAAAATGGTTCCTATCGAGAGCGAGGACGAGGTTTTGCCGCAGGACGTTCTCGAGGAGCTTGACAGGCTGACAAACGGCTCGGCTATCCTCACTACCGAGGTAGGTCAGCATCAGATGTGGGCGGCGCAGTATTACAACTTCCGCAAACAGCGCCACTTTGCATCATCGGGCGGCCTTGGCACTATGGGCTACGGCTTAGGTGCGGCGATAGGCTCAAAGGTCGGCAACCCCGACGAGGTAGTTGTAAACATAGCAGGCGACGGCAGTTTCTTTATGAACCTGAATGAGCTTTCCTCCCTTGCAAAGCACAACATTCCCGTTATCGAGCTTGTTTTTGAAAATGACGTGCTTGGAATGGTAAGGCAGTGGCAGAGATTATTCTACGGCAAGCGTTTCTCACAGACAGACATTGAGCGCGGAACAGACCTTATGAAACTTGCAGATGCATTCGGCATTGAGGGTGTTCGCATCACCAAAAAGAGTGAAATAAAGGCAGGCCTTGAAAAAGCCCTAAACTGCGGCAGGCCTTGTCTTATAGATGTCATCATCAACAAGGACATAAACGTTCTGCCCATGGTTCCTGCAGGCGCGGACGTAAACGAGCCGATAATGGATATAGACCTAAGTGAATAAAGCAAATAACAAGGGGCTGCTGCTTGGTGCAACAGCCCCCTTTATTATTCTTTGTATGGATTGTAAGTCCTATTGCGCTTTACATCGTAAAGCTCATTGTCCGCCTGCTTTATAACGGCTGACAGATCGGTTATCTCCGAGCATTTGAATCGGCATATTCCCATTGAAAGGTCAATTCTGTAGGGCTTGCCGCACTCGGCATTGAGTGACTTGACAAATGCTCGCTTTCTTTCAACTATCTTTTCCTCAATATCGGGGGCATCGGTAACTATCGCAAGAATATTGAACTCATCTCCGCCCGTTCTGCCGATAATATCAGTCGAGCGGAATATCTTTTTGAGCAGTGCAGCACTTGCTCTGAGCGCATAATCGCCCTCATCATGCCCGAAACGGTCATTGATGAATTTGAGGTAGTCAAGGTCTGCAAAAACCATTACCGCGTATACGTCGGTGTTTTTGTATTTGCTTATCAGCTCCTCAGCCTCGCTGTAAAAGCCGCGCCTGTTCAAAAGCCCCGTAAGCTCATCAGCGCGCGAAATGCCTGCAAGCTCCTCATTATCGTGGTGCAGCTCGTTCATATGGCGCTCAAGCTCGTTTATTAGCGAGATTATCTTTACCGCCGCGCCGAACTGATAGGTTATAAACTCAAGATACTCAAAAAACTGCTTTTTAAGCTCGCAAAGCAAAATGCCAAACTGCTGCTCACCCGAGTAAAGGTCGGCCATAACGAGCGTTATGCGCCTGTCCTTTGGCATAAACTTATTGTCAAAAAGCTTTTCAAGCGGCATTTCGCGCTCCCTCTCGGGAACTGCCGCCGTCTTTTCAAAGTGAGAGTATGCCATAAGCTCCCAGCGGCTTATATCATACAGCTTGTCGCCCTGCCTATAGGTGACAGGCGCAGGCAGAAGGTAGAGGTAACTACTGTTTATCTCCAAAAGCGAGATTCGCCTTAAAATATCAGAAAACGCCTTGTCACCGCTTTGCCTTATCATAAGCGTGTCACGCACAAGGATATTTGATCTTCTCAGCATATCAACAGAATGCTCACCTGCGCGTGAAAGCTGCGTTCCCACATCGCGCGAAACAAGCCTGTATATTTCAAGATAGAGCGTTTCAAGGTTTTTTCTGCTCTCATCAGTTGTAACACATTCGGAAAGTCTGTTATATATAGCATCTGCCACAAGGTGGATATTCTTGATATACATAAAATATTCCCTGTGATAGTCCATCATTTTCTTTACAGCAGAGCAGACATCTGCTACCATATCGCCTGTAAGCTCACTTCCATGCTCGACTGAAAGAAGAATATCAAGAATACGCTTGAAATTCTTTTTGATGTATGCATCATTTACGGTGTCTGTTCCGTCATACATAAAGTACATAAGTTTTCTTAGCCTGTTGACAGATGATCTGTTTAAAAACATATCTATATCCGATATCCTTTTGCCCAAATATCCGCAGGACGCGCGCGGGATAAACCTTGTTGCGACATTGCGCTTTTCCACCTGCCTGCCGTTAAGGATATCCACCGCATTGATAACCGCCCTGTAGCCAAGATCTTCAGCAGATGCGCGGACAGATGAAAGCGGAGGTTCTATCTTTTCGGCAAAGTCCATATCATCAAAGCCTAAAACATAAATATCGCTGCCTATCTTCATACCTCTGTCGGTACACACGTCATAGACCGCAAGGCACATATCATCGTTTGAGCAGACTATCGCCTCGATATCGGGGCGCTCATCGAGCAGCCTCTGAACATCGCCCCTGCACACGCGCGAGGGATTTGCAAAGCGAATAAGCTCATCATCAATTTCAAGCCCGTTATCCTTAAAGGCGAGCTTATAGCCCTCAAGTCTTTCAGCATAGTCGGAATTGCTCAGCTGCCCCGAAATGCAGGCTATCTTTTTAAGACCCTTTTCCTTTATAAGAAAATCAACGCCCTGCCTTACACTTTCGGTATTATCAAAAACAACATACTCAAAGCCCTCTATCTTAGATGCTATGGAAATTATCGGCAGATCGCCAAAGCTTTGCAGAAAGCTGCGCTTTTCCTCATATGTGTTAGCATAGGCGATAGTTCCAGTACAAACGCACACCGCATCTAAATTCTTTTCCCCGACATATTTAAAAAGGTTATTATACTGATATTCATACGCAGTATCGGAGTTAGAGTAGGAAGTCTCGCAAATATACTTCCCGGGAACGATGATAAGGTTGACATCAAGCTGCTCAGCCGCCGCCATAGCGCCCCTTGCCGCCTGATCGGAGAACGGGTCAACAATATTAGCAACAAGCATACCTATAGTATATCTTTTCTTATCCCCCATTTACACCGCTCCGTTCATTTATATTTATCGTACTGATCAGTCAGCTTTTTTCTCACCTATCGCCTTTACAAGGCTTTCTATATACTTAATAAACGGGTTATCCTCAGACACGGGCTTTGCCGATGTATTCCCGGAGGAGACCTCATCAATATACCTTTTACATTCAAGGATATATTTTGACAAAAGATTAAGCCCCTCACCCAGATCCTGTGCATCGGGGTTCAAGATCGTCACATTAAGGTTCTGATACCTTCTTGAATACATTATATCCTTAAGAAAATTAAGGAGTATCTCAGCATCTTTCTTATCCATAATAATATATCCTTTCACTTCCAAATAATGTGAAAAGTGCCAAAAACACTTTGCCACATACAATTATATCATAAAAATATACCAATTGTCAACAATTAATCCATAAACAAAATGGAATTTGTGGGGGCGAGCGCTATACCGAAGGGGTACGGGGGCGACCGGAAAGCCCCCGAAAAAGGGCGCGCGGCTTGCTTTGACGTTATCTTAGCTTTGAGCGTGAAACAATTATAAAAGCCCATATAACGAGCGTTAAGCTAAGGCTTTGTTCATCGCTCCGAGGGAGCAAGCCGCCCGAGGGCGGCTTGATGGGGGGCTTTCCGATCGCCCCCCGTACCCCCTTCGGGGCATCGCCCCTCTAAAACGGAGCGCCAAATCCCAATTTACCTTACCTCTATTTTACTCAGCACCTCGCCTATCTTGTCATTTATCACAAGCTCTGCGCTGTTGTCCATGGGGGTCGCATCGCGGTTGATGATAACTAAATGCTTGCCGTTAAAATATCTTACAAGCCCTGCCGCAGGGTAAACTACCAGTGACGTTCCTGCGATGATGAGCATATCAGCCTCGCTTATCGCGCGTATCGAGCTTTCAAGTATATCGTTATCAAGCCCCTCCTCGTAAAGCACAACATCGGGCTTTACTCTGCCGCCGCATTCGCAAATAGGGAGCGGCACACTGCTTTTGATAAAGTCGGCATCATAGAATTTATGGCATTTCATACAGTAATTTCTAAGCACCGAGCCGTGCAGCTCGTAAACAGTCTTGCTGCCTGCTTTCTGGTGCAGGCCGTCGATATTCTGGGTAACTACGGCAAGCAGCTTTCCTGCCTTTTCAAGCTCGGCAAGCTTTTTGTGGGCAATGTTCGGCTCTACCCCGTCGATAAGCAGCTTATCGCGGTAAAAGCGGTAGAATTCCTCGGGCTTTTTCATAAAAAAGGTGTGACTGATTATCGTTTCGGGCGGATAGTCATATTTCTGGTTATAAAGCCCGTCCCGTGAACGGAAATCGGGTATGCCGCTTTCCGTGGAAACACCTGCGCCGCCAAAGAAAACTATCCTTTCACTCTCGTCGATCATCTGCTGCAATCTTTGCAGCTTTTCATTTTTCTCCATAAAAGTAAACCTCCCCTTGAAAAATATGATTTTATATGTTATAATACTTATGTAAAAATCAAAGCCCACTACAATTTGTAATGAGCTTTGATTCCCTATAGAATTATGAAAGGAATTATCAAAAATGTAATTCGCTTGTTTGATAAACCGTAAAACCTAAAGCCGTAAAGCACTTGACCATTAAGGCTTTTGCGACTTGGGGTCATCGCATTCAGAGGGAAGATAAAGCCTTAAATATGAGCTTTAGGTTTTACCATTCATCAAGCTTTCCTTTACTGTACTTATATAATAACAGCTCTGTGTGAACCGAATATGAACTACAGCGTCATATTTCGGACTTTTAAATAAATCGGGCGTAAAATCTTAAACGTTTTTTATTGTGACTTTTGTGTATTTTGCACAAACACATATGCAAAATCAAAGCCCACTACAATTTGTAATGAGCTTTGATTCCCTATAGAATTATGAAAGGAATTATCAAAATGTAATTCGCTTGTTTGATAAACCGTAAAACCTAAAGCCGTAAAGCGCTTGACCTTTAAGGCTTTTGCGACTTGGGGTCATCGCATTTAGAGGGAAGATAAAGCCTTAAATATGAGCTTTAGGTTTTACCGTTTATCAAGCTTTCCTTTACTGTAACTATATAATAACAGCTCTGTGTGAACCGAATATGAACTACAGTGTCATATTTCGGACTTTTAGAGAAAAGCGCCGTAAAATATCAGCTTATATTTTTGTTTAAAGTTGTGCGTATTGCACAATCAAGACATATATACATAGTAAATAGAAGGAGAAATGTTATGTTTCAGATACTTGTAGTAGAAGACGATGCGAGCCTGCGCCGCCTTATGTCAGCGGCATTAAAGCAGCACGGCTACACCCCCTACACCGCAAATGACGGGGTAGAGGCGCTTGAGCTGCTTGACAGAACAAACATTGACATGATAATCTCGGACATAATGATGCCGAACATGGACGGCTACGAGCTTACAAGGCAGCTCAGGCGCGCAGGGTTCAATATGCCGATACTCATGGTGACTGCAAAGGAGGCCTTTGAGGACAAGCAGGAGGGCTTTATGGCAGGAACTGATGATTACATGGTAAAGCCTATTGACATAAACGAGATGATACTGCGAGTTGGTGCGCTGCTTAGGCGAGCTAAGCTTGCATCTGACCACAAGCTTACGATAGGCTCGTGCGTGCTTGATTATGACGCAGTGTCTATTTCAGTCGGCGGCGGTGAGGCACAAACGATACCTCAAAAGGAATTCATGCTGCTGTTCAAGCTCCTCTCCTACCCCGACAAGATCTTCACACGGCGCGAGCTGCTTGATGAGATATGGGGCATGGATCACGACGTTGACGAGAGGACAGTTGACGTTCACATCAAGCGTCTGCGCGAGCGCTACCGCGACTGTGAGGATTTTGAGATAGTAACAGTAAGAGGCCTCGGCTACAAGGCAACGAGGGCAAAGTAAAACAAATTGGAGTTTGCAGAAGTGTTAAGGGGGCGTGCGAAGGGGTTCGGGGGCGACCGCAAAGCCCCCGAAATAGGGCGCGAACTAATTGCAACCTTTTAAAGTAATCTTTGCGCGTGCCACAAGTTTTCTTAGCTTGTTTCACGCTCAGAGCTAAGATATAGTCAAAGCAAGTCGCGCGCCCTTTTTCGGGGGGGCTTTCCGGTCGCCCCCCGTACCCCCTTCGGGGCATCGCCCCTCTCCAACGGAGCGCCAAACTCCAATTTATCAATATCAAGCGAGGATAATATGAAAACTAACGAAGATAAGAAAAAGACTCTGCTCCTTTCACTTGCAAAGTGGGCAGAGGTCGAGCTGTTTTGTATCGTGACCTTTATTTTTTACGCCGTGGTCACGGGCGTTATGGGCAATCTTGCGCATTTTCTCTTTGCGCTTATCTGCCTTGTGCTGACTGTCTGCATAATGATAGACTTTTCCCTTAAGCAAGGCTATTCCGCGCACAAGGGCGTTTCATCGGGAACACTTTCAGAGTGCCGTAATTTCGGGCTTTTAATAGGTCTTGCCGCCTCTTTGCCGACATATATCTGCTATGTGCTTTTACTGCTCTCGGCAAACGGCATCATTGGCAATTTCTACCCTGCCTATAAGCTTATAAACTCAATGTTCGCCCCTGCCGTAAACCTGTTTGCAGTAACGGCTAATGCAAGGGAGCTTAGCATTTCACAGCTTATCGGGATAGGCCTTTTACCGCTTGTATTCCCGATAGTTTCCTGGTTTTCCTTCAAGCTCGGGTATGATGACACCGACCTGGCAAAAAGGTTCGTTTACAAAAGCAGCAAGTGACAGCAAAACAGCCGACAGCGTGGAAACTGTCGGCTTTGTTTTTAGATATCGAATGCGCTGTAAAGCAGCTCGCCGCCCCATGCACATTGGTTCCTTCAAGAGTTCATATCAAGAATATGCTTGTAGAATTCCGAGTAGTCCTTCTTGTGCTGCTCGGTGTAGGCGATAGCCTCTCTCGGGTGCTGGTTGAACTGGCCTGTTATCATGTAAGGTATGCCGTAGCCCCAAAGCACGCCGTCCTCGCGCAGCTTGTTCATATGCTGCTCGATAAACTTGACAACCGGGAAAAGCTTGTATTTCGGGTTCTTAAGGAAACCGAGCAAAAGCTCCATAGCGCAGTTGCCTGCACCTCTGCCCATTCCGTCATATGTAGCATCTATAAGGTTTACGCCCTCACTGAGTGCCTCTATCGTGTTTGCAAAGGCAAGCTGCTGGTTGTTGTGCGCGTGAATGCCTATCTGCTTGCCGTATTTATCCGCCATATCAAGGTATTTGTTTGAAATTCTCTTTATCTGCTCGGGAACGAGCGAGCCAAAGCTGTCAACGATATAAACGCCGTTAACGCAGGATTTTCCGAGCATATCAAGTGCGATATCAAGGTCACTCTCCTGAGCGTTTGATACTGCCATGATGTTGCAGGTCGTTTCATAGCCCTTTTTGGCTGCGTCCTCGATCATATCAATAGCCGCAGGCATCGTGGTAACGTAGGTGGCTACTCTTATCATATCAATAGCGCTGTTTGCGCGGTCGATAATATCGTTTTTATAGTCGCACCTGCCGACATCAGCCATAATGGAGAGCTTAAGGTCGGTATCGTTGTCACCTACGATATCTCTTATATCGTCCTCGTTGCAGAATTTCCACTTACCGAAATCATCTTCGTTGAACATCGTCTTATCAGCCTTATAGCCAAGCTCCATATAGTCAACGCCCGCCTTGATATTGGTCTTGTAGAGATCTCTTACAAATTCATCTGTAAAACGAAAGCTGTTAACAAGCCCTCCGTCGCGGACTGTTGCATCAAGCACCTTTATCTGCTCTCTGAATCCCATAAGCTGGGCAGGGGTAAGTTTATCGTTTCTCATTATAAAAACATTCCTTTCTGTTTTGCTTTAAAGCAATAAAGTTTTATTGTTTTATTTATCCGCACTATTCTAAGTGCGGATAAATCATTATTCACCAAGTCTGTTATACATAGCTGTTAAAGAAAATATCTTTTCGGCAAGCTCGTCTGTGAAAACGCCCTCTTTGGCGCGCCACTGCCAGTTGCCGCCCAGTGTCGAGGGGATATTCATTCTCGCATCGCTGCCAAGCTCCAAAAAGTCCTGCATCTGCGCGATAGCCGTATCGCTCACGCTTGACCAAGCAAGCCTTATCATAGCCCACGGGATATCCTTATTTCTGCTCACACCCAAGTAGTCGCGGAAGAACTTAGCCTCTTTTCTCTTAAGCGACTGAACCCAGCCTACAAGCGTTTCGTTATCATGCGTGCCCGTATAGCAGATGTTATTTCCGTTTTTAAAGTTATGCGGAAGATAGCCGCTCTTATACTCGGGGTCATACGCAAATTCCAGCACCTTCATGCCGGGATAACCGCAGGTCTTTAGCATTTTATTTACCTTAGGTGTCAAGAAACCTAAGTCCTCGGCAATGATATCAAGCTTGCCTAACTGCTTTTTGACCTCCTTGAAAAGCTCCGCATCGGGGCCCTTTCTCCACTCGCCCACAACAGCGTCCTCTCTGCCGTAGGGAATGCAGTAGTAGCTCTCAAAGCCGCGGAAATGGTCTATCCTCACAACATCGTATATTTCCGATGCTGATTTTATGCGCGATATCCACCAGCGGTAGTTTTCCTTTTTCATAACGTCCCACCGATACAGCGGATTGCCCCAAAGCTGCCCCTTTGCCGAGAAAACATCGGGCGGACAGCCTGCAACGTCAATGGGCTTTTTCTCATCATCAAGCAAAAAGTACTTCGGGTCAGCCCACACATCAGCGCTGTCATACGCAACATAGATAGGTATATCACCAATTATCTTTATCCCCAGGGAGTTAACATATTCCTTAAGCTTATACCACTGCTTGAAATACTCAAACTGCAAGAATTTATAAAAGCCGATATCGTTTTTATACTCTTCCTTAGCCTGCAAAACAGCCGCCTTGTCGTAAGCCCTCAAAGGCTCCTCCCAATGCTCCCATGCCTTGCCGCCGTGAGCGTCCTTAAGCGCCATAAAAAGCGCGTAGTTTTCAAGCCATTTATTATTTGATTCAAACCTCTTGAAATCAAAATCGGGCTCAAAGCGTTTATATGCCTTTTTAAGCACCTTAAACACTGTTTTATAAAGTGTTCCGAAATCAACGCTTTCATCGTCCTCGCCAAAGCTTACGTTTACATACTCGCTCTTTTTCAAAAGCCCCTCTTTTTCAAGGCCTTCAAAGTCGATAAAATAAGGGTTGCCTGCATAGATAGAAAAGCTCTGATACGGCGAATCGCCATAGCTTGTCGGGGAAATAGGGAGTATCTGCCAATATCGCTGACCTGCCCTTTTAAGAAAATCCGCGAATTCATACGATTCCTTACCGAGCTTACCGATACCGTATTTATTCGGCAGGCTTGATATATGCATCAATATTCCGCTCGCTCTCACACGACCACCCTTTCTACACTGCACATATTTCACTTTAAAGTGCTACAGCACCTTACTATTATACTACATTCTTTTACATTTTTCAAGACCCTTTTTAAGGGTAAACAGAATTTTAACAAATTGGAGTTTGGCGAGCTTTGCTCGCAGTTAACAGTTAACAGATAATAGTTAACAGTTATGGTGTCCGCTTTTAGCAGACGGATTGGAAGTTTTGCTTTGCAAAACTTAGCTGTCAGCTTTGCTGACAAGCCCCATATCGGGCTTGTAAGAGCGCTGCTGCGAAGGGGTTCGGGGGCGACCGCAAAGCCCCCGAAAGCCGCCGAAAGGCGGCTTAATTCCCCCCGGAGTGATGAGCTAAATCTTAGCGTAGCGCTCGGGGCGGCTTTTCGGGGGGGCTTTCCGGTCGCCCCCCGTACCCCCTTCGGGATAGCGCTCGCCCCCACAAACTCCAATTATTTACACCACAAACTCTTTCGCAAAGCTGTCGATCTTTAGCTTGTCTATCCCTAAGCCATTGACCACATAGCCGTAAACATCACCGTAGTTTGTGACTATCTCATCATATGCGCTCATAAGATATTCCTCTTTGGCCTTGAAAAGCTCGCTTATCTGCTCGGCTAAGGCTTTATTTCGCTTGAATAGCCTTACCGACCAGTAGTATTTTCTTGCTTTCTTCTTAGATGAACGGTTTGTAAGAAGATAATCCTCTGTAACTCTCTCTATCGGAACACCGAGGAGTGAAAGAATTATCATTGACACAATGCCCGTTCTGTCCTTCCCCTCGGAGCAGTGGAAAAGCAAAGCGCCGTCCTCTTTTTTGCGGCTTAATATAAGCTCTATAACAGCGGCAAGGTATTTTCTGTTTTCCTTGCCCACTACACTTCTGTAAAGGTCTTTCAAATCGGGAACGCGGCTTAAGCTGTCGGGGTCATCAATGCTGTCCTCATGGGTTATGCCGAGCGTACTCTCGTTAAACAAGGGCATATGGCGGTATGTGACCCCCTCGATGCGCTTATCCTTTTTTTCAGATATCTCCTGCTTTGTTCTCAGGTCTATTATCATAGATAGGCCGTAGCTTTTCCTAAGGGTGATGCTGTCCTTAAGCGTCAGCTTATTAAGTGCGGCACTCCTTAAAAAACAGTTTTCTCTTACGCTTTTTCCGTCACTTGTTTTTATTGCGCCCAAATCGCGAAAATTTCTTATGCTTTTTATCTTTTTGCTCATTATTATCTCCCTATTCGCAGCTTACCGACAGACTTGCCTCCTGCCTGTAACCAAAATCCATAAAGCTCATGCCGCCTATTTTGGTTTCGTGGTTGTCAAACGCGCCCTTTTCGCCGCGGTAGACAATCTCCTCACGGGGCTCATTGTCGGAAAACTTAGATTTATATATAAACTTGATAGAATCATCGCCCACCTCGGTGATAGTGAAGATATTTTCAAGTATCTCCTCACAGTCCCACGGGCCGAATTCAAGGACCTGCATATCCTTATATTTGAACTGCCCCACCTTAGCCACAAATCTGCACACAAGATAGTGGTAGTAGCCGAACCTTTTACACTCATCGACTATCGTGATAACGGGCAGACCTCCCCCGTCCTCAAAAGCGAGCTTGCCGTCAACATAGCGCTGGGCTATCCTGCGCCCGTCCGCGCCTATAAACGTTCCCTCGCCCTCTTTTATGCCCTCTTTAAAAAATCCCTCATAGCTGTCGCCGTTTGGCTCTGTGAAAATGCCCTTGCCGTTTATCTCGCCGTGGCGCCATTCGCCCTCATAGCTCCGTCCGTCACAAAAGCTTGCCCTGCCGTAGCCCTCTGGGATATCGTTTCTGAAACTGCCGACATACTCATCGCCCTCAGCGCTCCTGAAAGCGCCTGCGCCAAAGCGGATACCGTTTTTAAACTCGCCCTCATACACAGCGCCGTTATTATACTGCATAACGCCCTTACCGTGCGCGAGGAAATGCCTATTGACCTCGCCTTTATAAAAATCGCCGTTTTTATACTGTATAGTCCTTTGAGCCACAGCTTATCCCCCCTTGCAGGACGTGAAATCAGGTTATGGTTATACGGGAAATTGGAGTTTGTTTCAATGCACAATGCACAATGCACAATTATTGTATCGCCTTCGGCGATGATATGGCCATTCGGCCGTTTCACCTTACGATTTCGTCTATTATTGGCATTTTTGCTACCCCTACAAGCCCGAATGGGCATCTGTCCGCCAAAGGCGGACACCTCAATTGTGCATTGTG
>JAGBNQ010000036.1 GCA_017634275.1 Ruminococcus sp.
CCCGAACCCCTTCGCCGTTGCGTCTTTACAAGCCCGAATGGGCATCAGTCGGCGCGAGCCGACACAATAATTATTCATTATTCACTATTCATTATTCATTATTCATTGCTTGTGGGGCAAAGCCCCACAAATTCCGGTTTATCGTCCTCAAAAGCACTCGCCGCTCTTTTTAAGAACGGCGAGATCGTCATTATTCTCTTATCTGTCCGCTGCCATTTATCAGATACTTGACAGTCGTAAGCTCCTTTAAGCCCATAGGTCCTCTTGTGTGCAGCTTTTGGGTGGAAATACCTATCTCCGCACCAAGGCCGAACTCCTCTCCGTCGGTAAAGCGCGTCGAGCAGTTTACATAAACTGCCGCCGCGTCTATCCTTTTCTGGAATTCGTCAGCCGCGAAAAGGCTCTCGGTAACTATGCACTCGGAATGCCCTGTTGAGTATTTCTGAATATGCTCTATCGCCTCGCCTAAGCTGTCAACTATCTTTACAGCAAGGATATAGTCACCAAACTCTGCCGCATAGTCATCGTCGGTCGCAGGAACAACGCAGTCGCCGAGTATCATCTTAGTCATCTCGTCGCCCCTCAGCTCAACGTTATGCTCATCAAGTCTTTTCTTCATCTTCGGCAGAAAATCCTCTGCGATATCGCGGTGGATAAGAACAGTTTCTATCGCGTTGCAGACGCTCGGGCGCTGTGTTTTGCCGTTGTCAACTATATTTACAGCCATGTCAAGCTCGGCCGTGCTGTCAACATAAACGTGGCAGTTGCCTGCACCCGTTTCGATAACGGGAACAGTTGCCTGCTTTACCACAGCCTGAATGAGCCTTGCTCCGCCGCGAGGGATAAGCACGTCGATATACTCATTGCACTTCATCATAAGCACCGCCATTTCGCGCTCGGTGTTCTCAACAAGCTGAATGCAGTCCTCGGGGAGCCCCGTTATCTTAAGTGCCTTTCTCATTAACGCGCAGAGGGTTATATTCGTGTTGATAGCCTCCTTGCCGCCCCTTAGGATACAGCAATTTCCGCTCTTTAAGCAGAGTGCGCCTGCGTCGATAGTAACATTCGGGCGTGACTCGAAGATAATGCCAATAACTCCGAGCGGAACGCGCGTTTTGAGTATCCTCATGCCCTTGGGGGTGAGGTGGCCGCCGTCAACAGCGCCTACGGGGTCCTCTAAAATGCAAAGATGCTCGCACGCATCAGCCATAGCGTCAATGCGCTTTTCATTGAGCATAAGCCTGTCAAGCAGCGCCTCGGAAAGCCCTCTGTGCCTGCCGTTGTCAAGGTCTATCTCATTTTGCGCGATTATCTCACGCTTATACTTTCTGAGCACTCTTGATATCTCCATAAGTGCCGCATTTTTCTCCTCGGTGGTAGCATTTGCAAGCGTCACCTTGCACTGCTGTGCGTTAAAGCCTAACTGTTCGATGTAGTTGAGCATTTTTATTACTTCCTTTCGGTTTTTATAGTTTTTTTGATAGTTAAATCGGAGTTTGGCGAGCTTTGCTCGCAGTTAACAGTTAACAGTTAACAGTTATTGTGTCCGCCTTTGGCGGACGGATGCCCATTCGGGCAAGCCGCCTGCGGCGGCTTTGGGGCTTTCCATGCTCACGAAGTAAGCAATTGCCCCCAAACCCCTTCGGTATGCGCGCGGTAAACCGCGCTTGTTTTCGGGGTGCTTTCCTTCAAATCCCCCACAAATTCCAATCCGTCGGCGCGAGCCGACACAATAATTATTCATTATTCACTATTCATTATTCATTATTCATTGCTTGTGGGGCAAAGCCCCACAAATTCCGGTTTGTTATACGGTTTTCTTCGCCTTGAAAAGCGTTCCCATATCCCCGTTTTCAAATAACCAGTAAAGGTTGTCGGGGTTCTTGCCGTTTATGATTATCATATCAATGCCGTTTTCATTTGCTATCTGCGCGGCATTTATTTTCGTTCTCATGCCGCCCGTGCCGAGCGCTGTGCCCGAGCCGCCTGCAAGCTCTCTTATCTCGTCAGTTATCTCCTCAACTACGGGGATAAGCTTAGCGCCCCCCTCTTTTCTCGGGTCGCCGTCATAAAGCCCGTCAATGTCCGACATTATTATCAAAAGGTCGGCATCGGCAAGGGCGGCAACAGTCGCGGCAAGCGAATCATTCTCGCCCACCTCTAATTCCAGCTCGTCGATAGCCACCGTGTCGTTTTCATTTATAACGGGGATAACTCCATGCTCTATTATCTTTTCAAGCGCATTTTTGACGTTTTGCTTTCTGTCCTCCAAAAGCATGAATTTTGTAAGCAGCATCTGCGCTACATTCAGGCTGTATTCGGAAAAAAGCTTGTCATAAAGATACATAAGCTCGCACTGCCCTACCGCCGCACAAGCCTGCTTTGAGGGGGTATCCTTCGGCTTTTGCGAAAGGCCTAATTTCGCAACGCCTAAGCCTACCGCGCCGCTTGATACCAGAATTATCTCATGCCCTGCGTTTTGCAGGTCGGCAAGGTTTTTGACCAAGCCCTCAACTCGCCTTATGTTGAGCCTGCCCGTTCTGTGAGTAAGGGTAGACGTTCCAAGCTTTACTACAACTCGCTTTTTTTCCTTTAAGTATGACATTGTCTTTACCTCTCCTTAGTCTATTTATGATAAAAAAATAAATCTCCGTAAACCGCCCTCATGCGGTTGAATGCAAAGTCCAAAAACTCGCTATTTTGCGACATCTGCTCTATCTCTTTTGGGGTGACGAGCTTAGTGTCTACCGTTTCACCCTCCTGCAGGGTTATGTCATTCTCATTAAAATCCCCCTCATAAAGGTAGAAATTGTGTATACAGCCCGAGCGCTCTCTGATTATCTGCCCCATGTAGCTAAGCTCATCTGCCGCGGCTTTGAGCCCCGTTTCCTCAAAAAGCTCTCTGACTGCGCCGTCAAGCGGCCTTTCCCCCGAAAGCACTGAGCCGCCCGATATCTCCCACATATTGCCGTAGGGCTTGTCGGGGTGGCGCTTAGTTATGAGTATCTTCCCCTCTTTGTTTATCGAGAGGATATTCACTACAACGTGAAATTTCCCCTTTGGCATTTTCATGCTGTCATTTCGCTCTATCGTTTCATTAAGCGGCATGAGCCGCCTGTCATATAAGTCCCAAAACTCGGGCATAGCTTATCTCCTTATCTGTCATCGTCCTCAAACGGCTTGTTTACAAAGTCGGCGTATTTCTTAAAACCCCTGCCGAAGAGCCTCAGCACAAAGCAAAGCACTATCACGGAAACAATTATCAGCGCTCCGACAGCTATTATCGCCGCCATTATCATTTTTCCTATAGTCTTAGGGTCGCCGTAGCCGAAAATGCGGAAGGTGAGCTTATCCCCCTCAGCCACGAGCGCATACGGCTCATGAGCGTCATAGATTACTTCACACTCGGAGGTGACACCAAGCACTTTCCCGTTTTCATCGACATATGCCGCTTTAAAATCGCCGTATTTTTCTCTCAGCTCGGTAATATCGGGGCTAAGGTCAAAGCGGCTGTCACGGTATAGAGAAAGCTCCTGCTTGACCTGCTTGAAATAGCCGTCCTTGTCATTTCCGTTTATCGTCATGAGCCTAAGCCCTCGGTAATGGCAGGCAAGGCTCACATATCCGTCCTCGCTGTACCTTGCTATTTCCGAGCTTTCACCTATATTCAGGCTTTCATATTCATATACCGCGTTTTCGTCCTTGTCAAGATAGCCTCTCGATATCCTGCGCGGCGGTGCGTTAAACTCAGTATACCCGGGGTCGTCCTTCGGCAGCCTTATCAGAATATCAAGATAAGCCGTGCCCTCGGGGGCATCAGCCCAGCTCACATCAGCCCTAAAGCTGTCAAAATCAAGCGCATAAACGGGCATTGCCGCGATAATGCCAATAATAAGCGCTGCAAAAACAGTAATAAGCTTTTTCATATGTTTACCACGTTTATAGGCCGCCCGTCACGCCATGCTTTAAGGTTTTCGGCCACGCGCTCTATAAGGCGCTCCCTCGTTTCCCTCGGCGCCCATGCAACGTGCGGTGTGATAAAGCAGTTTTCTATCCCCTGCAATGGGCAGTCCTCACGCATAGGCTCTGAGGTTAGCGCATCTATGCAGGCTGCGGCTATAGTGCCGCTTTTAAGTGCATAGCTCAGGGCAGGCTCGTCAATAAGGCCGCCGCGCGCCGTGTTTACAAGCAGTGCCGTTTTTTTCATAAGCGAAAGCGTGCGCTCATTTATCATCTTAGCGTTATCAGCATTTAGCGGACAATGGAGCGAAACTATATCAGCCCTTTTTAAAAGCTCATCAAGCTCCACACACTCCGTCCCGTCATTGACCTTTTTCGGTGAACGAGTATAGGTGATAACATTCATGCTGAAGGCTTTAGCGATAGCTGCTACCTTTCTGCCTATGCTGCCATAGCCTATTATACCTATAGTTTTCCCTGCTATCTCGGCGGTGGGAATGCAGAAATTAGAAAACAGCTTGTAATTTATCCAGCCGCCCTCCGCCGTCATTTTTATATACTGCGATATCTTTGAGTAATACTCTAAAATAAACGCAAAGGTGTGCTGCGCTACCGCGTCACGCGAATAGCTCGGCACATTGCACACCACCGCACCGTGCCTTGTCGCGGCACTCAGGTCGATATTATTATACCCCGTTGCAAAAAGGCCGACGTATTTTAAGCTTTTGCACGCCGAGAACACCTCCTCGGTGATAAGGCATTTATTGCATATCACCGCATCGGCATCACCTATCGCCTTTGCTATGTCTTCATTTTTCGTAAAGCCGAACACCTTAGCCTCGCCAAGCCCGGTTATCTTATCAAGCTTAACATCATCGCGCGTTACAGTTTCGGCATCAAGAATGCATATCTTCATATCAGTCATCAAAAGCCGCATCTACGGCATTTTCCTTAGCATTCGGGGCTTTTTTATCATTATCCTCCCCGTTTTTATCCTCTTTTTCCTTCTGAGCCTGCTTTTGCGCCTTTGAGAACTTAAAGGCATATACCGCCGCCGCGATAAGCAGCGCAAGCTCAACTATCCCCAAAAGGGTTATAAAAATAGAATCGGTATTTATCTGCGTTAAAAACGTTCCGTCAACAGCAAGTGCAAGCAGCAGGTAATGAATGCTTTTCTTTCTGTAATACTGCGTGCAGTAGACCGCCGTTGCTATTATACAGAAAACAAGGTGCGCCGTAAACGGCAGCGGTGTATAGACATTTTGCATTTGCGACTGCGCAAAATACATTGACATTTTGACCATCTCCAATTAATTCTTTATTTATGTGCAGGGGCTTTACTGCCCCTGCTTTTCCTTGTAGGACATTATAAATTTTACAAACTCATCTCTCGGCAAAGGCTTTGAGAAATAATACCCCTGAATGTACTCACACCCGAGCCTTGAAAAGCGCTCAAGCATTTCCTTAGTTTCAACGCCCTCAACGACTATCTTCATCTGCAAGGCCTTGATAAGGTCGATAGAATGCTCTACCACGAGCGTCATCTTATCATTATCCTCAAGCGAGGCAAAGGTCTTGTCAAGCTTTGTGATAGCAAGCGGCAAAAGGGCTATGCTCTGCATATTTGAATACCCCGTGCCGAAATCATCAAGCGAAAAGGCTATGCCTGCCTCGGTGAGCTTTCTTATATTTTCTATCATAACGCTCTGCGTATGCGCCGCAAACGTTTCGGTTATCTCTAAGTTTATCATTCCATGCGCGATGCCGTATTTGTGCAAAAGGTCGATTATCTCATCAGCAAGCGTTTCCCTCATGCATTCCACTACCGAGAGGTTTATCTCGATATAATCTATGCCGAGCTTTTTAAATTCCTCGCTTGCCAGAAAGCGGCATACGCTTTCAAACACGAACCTGCCTATTTTATGAATAGCGCCGTTTCTTTCCGCCTCGGGGATAAATAGGTCGGGCGGAACAAAGCCGTATTTTTCGTCCTTAAGGCGAATGAGCGCCTCCGCCGAATGAAATTTCTTATCGCTGATAGAGTATATCGGCTGATAGTATACCTCCAGCCGCTCCTCCGAAAGCGCGCGGCTGATGATAGAATCCATATCTATTATCATATCATACCTGCCCGACTTAAGCACATCGGCCGCAAAGGTAACGCCCTCTTCATTCGGTATCGCCTTGTTTATGAACTCGGAAAGCGCGCGTGCATCGCTTATATCCTCGGGGCAGCGTATTATGCAGCAGTAGGTTATAAGGTTTATGTTCATATTGCTTATGCGTATAGGCTTGCCCGATTCCTCATACAGCGCCTTTGCAAGCGTCTGAGAGCTGTCGCCCCCGCCGTCTACGGTAAGCGCATAAACACCGTTTCTCAGGTAGTAGACCTCCGCGAAAATGCCGAGCTGCTGCCTTAACCTGTCTGCGCGCTCTCTTGTTTCCTTCAAAAGCCCCGTGCTTTCATCGTAGCTTAAAAACTCGCGGAAGGATTGCAGGTTGCTCACCTTAAGTATGATTATATCAAACACCTTTTTGTTGCCAAACGAGCGGTGCATATCCTCAGCAAAGGCAGCGCGGCTCTTAGCGCCCGATTCTACGTCGATTATCTCCTCGGGCCTTTGCACCATAACGGAAATAAACAAAAGCCCCACAGCCGTAGCAAACATCTCCACCAGAAATTCCGGGAAGAAATACTGCAAAACGATAGCCGCAAGCATACACACAAGCAGTATCACAAGTGACACCCACCTGCCTGCCGTGACATTGTGCCTGAACCTGACCAGGAAGAATATAAGGTATGCCACATAGAATACAGCCGAAAAATACAGCAGCCAGAACCATTCTCCCCTGACATACTGCAGCGAGCTGTCAAAATAGAACATCTTATGGTTCACAGGGGTCAGAAATATCGCGGAAGTCGCCGCAAAAAACGGTACCGCCAGCAGATAAACAAGCAGCCTTCTCCGCCTTACAAGGTGCCTTGTATCCGTAAGCTCGGTAACATAAAGGCAGAAAAGCGGCGTTGTGAGCACATGGAAGAAAAGATACGCCATATGCTCAGCCATTCGCACTGTGGTATTGGAATAAAGGTTATTATCATGCCTTACCGCAAGGCAGTCGCAAAGCGTCGATGCGAATGCCGTGACCACTATTAGAATGAATATTGTATTGAGCCTGCCCTTAGTCATCTTACGCATCACGGTCGATATGAGTATAACGCTCAGCACGATGAGGGCGCTGTAATCAAAATAAACGAGCTTTCCGAGCCCGGATACATTATTTAACACTTAGTACCTCCCAAAATCATTGAGTTTATGCCCGGTCTGATAAATACGGCATTTGTACATAGTTATACATATTAATTATATCACACACCCGTATCAAAGTCAATAAATCGGCACAAAAGATACAATTAGTTAAAAAATATAGTTTCTCGCACAGTATCGTCACCAAATTTTTGCTTTAGGGTTGACAAAGTGAAATAACAATGCTATAATACAAATCACCAAGATCATTCACTACAAATCACCTATGAATTAAGGAGACTTTTTTATGGATTCACCCATACATTCCCGTTTTACCCCTCAGCGAATAGCTTTCGTTGCCATGTTTGCGGCACTTATCTGTGTCTGCTCATGGATAGCCCTGCCAAACCCCTTTTCCGCAGGGGTAAGCTTTACCCTGCAAACCTTCGGGGTGATACTTGCAGGGCTGCTTTTAAGCCCGTTTGAGGCCTTTTTGACGGGGGTTGTCTATCTTCTGCTCGGGCTTGTGGGGCTGCCCGTGATGTCGGGGTTCGGCACGCTTTATACGCGCTTTCCCACCTCCGCAGGCGGCTATATCATCGGCTTTTACATAGCCCCCGTGATAATAGCTTTGTTAAGAGAGCTTATATTTAAGCTGACCGACAAGCGCATAAGTATTGACAGGAAAAAAACGGCGCATTTTGTTATATATCTTGCTTTGTCGGTAGTTATAGGCATTTTGGCGGTAGATATCCCCGGGATAATTCAGGGGATGTACTATACCAAAATGTCATTCAAAACGGCAATATTCCCCTTTGCGCTTGCGTTTATGCCGACGGATATAATAAAGTGCGTTCTTGCCGCCACAGCCGCCTCGGCGCTTGAAAAGCCGCTCAAAGCGATAAAGCGGTAGGTTCAAGGCTTGTAAATATGCCCAAAATCCTTTGCCGAAATTTGTGTTATCGGTCAATTGATTATTTGCCTTCAAACAATTTATAATCATATTAAGACTTTTGGGAGGATACGGCATATGGACAAGGGCAAGGCTGCAATAGTAAAAGTGATATCGGTAATTGCCGCAGGCGCTCTTGCGGCCGCAGGGTCGGTGATGTTTTATCTTAAAAACGCCGAGCAGAGCGAGAAAAACATCGTTACCCACCCTATTGTCACAAGCTCGCATGACTCATCTGACAAGGCAGACTCATCTTCCGCAAGCGATGAGAGCGAGGTAAGCGCCGACTCAAAGGCTGTATACCCTATGGACATAAACCGCGCCACAGCCGCAGACCTTACCGCGGTAAAAGGCATAGGAGGAGTGACCGCAGGGAATATAATCGACTACAGAGCCAAAAACGGCAAGATACACGATATAGCCGAGCTGAGCGAGATAGACGGCATAGGCGAGGAGATATGCGCTCTTATTGCTGAGTATTTTTATGTTGATGAGGCAGACTTTGTAAAATTTACCACCACTACCACAGCCAAAACCACCCAAAAGACCAAAAAGACAGCAACCACAACGGCCAAAGTCAAAACGACAACAACAGCCGTCACAACAAAAGCGGCAAGCTTTCCGATAGATATAAACAAGGTCACAAAGGACGAGCTTATACAGATAGACGGCGTTGGTGAGGGCATGGCAGGAAAAATTCTTGCCCTGCGCGAAAGCAAAGGCAAAATAACGGATATGGAGCAGCTTTTGGAGGTTTACGGTATCGGTGAGGACAGGCTGATAATGCTCGAAGGCTTTCTGTATGTAAGCGAGAGCGACTACTCCAAAGCCTCTACCACCACCACGACCGCGGCAACGACAACGACCGCCGCACCCACGCAGACTAAAGCCACCCAAAAGACCGCCAAGCAAACTGCCACAGCCACCAAAGCCACATCAAAAACCACAACAGCCTCTTCCGCCGAAATAGTGCCCGAGCCAAAACAAAAACGGCAGGTAAACATAAACGAGGCAGATGCCGATGAGATCGCAGACGCTTTGCTGATAGACAAAAAGGCGGCTGAGATGATAGTGATGCTCAGAGAAAAAATACACGGCTACAGCAATATTTTAGAGGTGCTTTATCTGGAGGAATTTGACAAGCAATATGATACCGCGTTTTACAACAGCATAAAAGACTATATTTATATCTGACAAACGCGGCATGGAGGTAATAAATGGATAACAGATTTTCACGCGCGCAGATAGTTTACGGCGAAGGGCTTGAAAAGCTTAGCACAAAGCGCGCCGCGGTGTTCGGCATAGGCGGTGTAGGCTCATATGCCGCCGAGGCGCTTGCAAGGAGCGGAATAGGCGCTATAGACATCATCGACAGCGACACGGTAGATATCACAAACATAAACCGTCAGCTCTATGCGCTTTCAAGCACAATCGGCAAATACAAGGTAGATGTCGCTAAGGAGCGTATTCTTGATATAAACCCCGAATGCAGGGTGACAGCGCACAGGCTTTTTTATAATGCGCAAACGGCGGAAAGTATACCGATAAACGAGTATGACTATATAATAGACGCTATCGACTCGGTAACATCAAAGCTTTTGCTTATTGAGAGCGCGCAGAAGGCAGGAGTAAAAATAATAAGCTCTATGGGAACGGGCAACAAGACCGACCCGACAAGGCTTGAGCTTGCGGATATCTACAGCACATCTGTCTGCCCGCTTGCAAGGGTGATGCGCCATGAGCTTAAAAAGCGAGGGATAAAAAAGCTCACAGTCCTTTACTCAAAGGAGGAGCCGATAAAGAGGGGGCAGACCGCAAAACTGCCCCAAAACGGCAGGCGCGCAGTACCCGGCTCGGTGTCATTCGTGCCGCCGGCAGCAGGGCTTATCATCGCCGGAAGGGTAATAAATGAGCTGATAAACGGCTAATCGCTAAAATTTTAACAATATGTAAAAAATAATTTTGCTTATTGCATTTATCCTGAAATCGGAGTATAATTATGTTAAGGCAATACCTCACGGCCATTGTATGTCAGACACGCAGTCAGATTTTTCGTCAGATTGTCTAAATTTACCGCAGGAATACTAACGTATTTCAAGGTAAATTTGGGCAATATGGCGGAAAATATGCAAGTGGATGGCATACAAAGGCGTGAGCCGGTGGTCGTGAGGTGTTGCCTTAAATGGGGGCTAATCCCCAAATGTAGAATATGGAGGATCGTAATTATGTTAGTTTCAGCTACAGAAATGCTTAAAAAAGCAAGAGAAGGCAAATATGCAGTAGGTCAGTTCAATATCAATAACTTAGAGTGGACAAAGGCTATACTTCAGACTGCTGAGGAGTTAAAATCTCCCGTTATCCTCGGTGTTTCCGAGGGCGCAGGCAAGTATATGTGCGGCTTTGAGACTGTTGCGGCTATGGTAGCAGCAATGGATAAGAGCTTAGGTATCACAGTTCCTGTTGCACTTCACCTTGACCACGGCTCATATGAGGGCTGCTACAAGTGCATAAAGGCAGGCTTTACATCTATAATGTTCGACGGCTCACACTTCCCGATCGACGAGAACGTTGCAAAGACAACAGAGCTTGTTAACGTAGCTCACGGTCTTGGCCTTTCTATCGAGGCTGAGGTAGGCGCTATCGGCGGCGAAGAGGACGGCGTTATAGGCAAGGGCGAGTGTGCAGATCCTAACGAGTGCAAGATGATCGCTGACCTGGGCGTTGACTTCCTTGCAGCAGGTATCGGCAATATCCACGGCGTATATCCCGATAACTGGGAGGGCTTGAGCTTTGAGACTCTTGAGGCTATCAACAAGACTGTAGGCGATATGCCTTTAGTTCTCCACGGCGGCACAGGTATCCCCGACGATATGATCACAAAGGCTATCTCTCTCGGCGTTGCTAAGATAAACGTTAATACAGAGTGCCAGCTCGTATTCGCTGAGGCTACAAGAGGCTACGTTGAGGCAGGCAAGGATAAGCAGGGCAAGGGCTTTGACCCGAGAAAGCTTTTAGCTCCCGGCGTAGATGCTATCAAGGCTAAGGTAAAGGAAAAGATGGAGCTTTTCGGTTCTGTCGGCAAGGCATAATTACTGAAAATAAAACGAGTGTATCCCGGAACACCACTCTAAAAAAACGGGAGATAAATGATCTTTCAAGGGTGTGTCTGCGTGCAGGCGCACCCTTTATTTTTTATATTGCAGTCTTAGCATGATCGGAGGAATACATTATGGAAAAAATAAAAGTTGCAATCGCAGGATACGGAAACCTCGGCAGGGGCGTAGAGCTTGCTGTCAGGCAGAATGAGGATATGGAGCTTGCCGCCGTTTTTACAAGGCGCAGCCCCGAAAGCGTAAAGCCGCTCACCGAGGGCGTGCCCGTTTACAGCATAAGCGATGCGCAGGAGCATAAAGATGATGCGGACGTTCTTATCCTCTGCGGAGGGAGCGCCAATGACCTTCCCGTACAAACACCCGAGCTTGCAAGGTATTTTAACGTTATCGACAGCTTTGACACCCACGCGAAAATACCCGAACATTTTGCAAATGTCGATAAAGCAAGCAAAGAGAGCGGCCACACCGCCTTTATATCCCTCGGGTGGGATCCGGGGCTGTTTTCCCTTAACCGCCTTTATGCCGAGAGTATTCTTCCAAACGGAAAGAGCTATACCTTCTGGGGCAGGGGCGTAAGTCAAGGGCATTCCGATGCTGTAAGGCGCGTAAAGGGCGTAAAAAGGGGCATTCAGTATACCTGCCCGATAGATGATGCGATAGAACAGGTAAGAAACGGCTCGAGGCCCGACTTTACTGCAAGACAGATGCACAAGAGAGAATGCTTTATCGTCGCTGAGGAGGGCGCTGACAAGGCGGCCATTGAAAACGAGATAAAAAGCATGAAAAATTACTTTGACCAGTATGACACAAGCGTCAGTTTCATAACCGAGGAGGAATTTGAGCGTGATCACACCGCTATGCCCCACGGCGGCTTTGTGATAAGGAGCGGCCTTACGGGAGAAAATGAGCAGACCGCCCAGAGGATAGAATACTCCCTCTCGCTCGGCTCAAACCCCGAATTTACAGGGAGCGTGCTTATCTGCTTTGCAAGGGCTGTGAAAAGGTTTGCCGATCAGGGGCAGACGGGCTGCAAAACTATATTCGATATTCCGCCTGCTTACCTTTCACCGCGCAGCGCAGAGCAGTTAAGGGCAGCATTGATTTAAAGGAGAAGAAAATGGAAAACTTCAGCGCAAGAAGAATCACAAGAATAGGTATGGCAGCAGCTCTTTATGTGGTGGTAACACTTATAGGCGCACCGCTTGCCTATGACAATATCCAGTTTCGCATATCTGAGGCACTTATGCTTTTATGCTTTTACAATAAAGACTATATCCTTTCAGTGTCGATAGGGTGTCTGATTGCAAATATCTTTTCGACAGTCGGCATGATAGATACCATTGTCGGCACTGCGGCTACGCTTATCGCAGGGGTGCTTATTTACCTCTGCCGTAAGGAGGGCAGCACATCAAGGCTTATTCTCTGCTCGCTTTTCCCGGTGATATTAAACGCGGTGTTTGTAGGTGCGGAGATAACCAACCTTTCCAAAGAGCCCGTTTCATTCTGGTTTATGGCGGCAGGTGTCGCGCTCGGCGAATTTGTCTGCGTGACTGTCATCGGAACAGCGCTTTTCAAGGCGCTCGAAAAGAACGAAAGGGTAATGCGCTCGATAAGTGAAAAGGTGTGAGGCAATGCACAATGCATAATGCACAATGCACAATTAAGGCGCGCGGCGAAGGGGTACGGGGGCGACCGCAAAGCCCCCGAAAAAAGGCGCGAGGCTTGCTTTGACCCTAAACTTAGCTTTGGGCGTAAGACAAGCTAAAAAACTTGTGGCACGAGCAAAGCTTACTTATAAAACTACAATTAGTTCGCGCCCTTTTTCGGGGGGCTTTCCGGTCGCCCCCCGTACCCCCTTC
>JAGBNQ010000037.1 GCA_017634275.1 Ruminococcus sp.
AAGGGGGTACGGGGGGCGACCGCAAAGCCCCCCGAAAAGCCCCTCGGAGCGATGAACGAAACCTTAGCTTATCGCTCGGAATGGCTCTACCTACCCCCCCAGCCCCCTTCCCTTCAAAGGGAAGGGGGAGTTACAACCTCCAATTTACCTACCAAAAGCAAAGGAGAATAGAAATGAAGATCATAAAAAAACTGCTATCCCTCGCACTTGCTGTTACTCTCGGGCTTTGTGCGGTTTCCTGTGGTGATGAGCAGTCATCAAACGACAGCAAAAAGTCAGGCCTTGAAAAAACCGGCAAGTTTGTAATCACCCTCTACCCCGAGTATGCGCCCATTTCCTGCGAGAACTTTGAAAAGCTCGTAAGCTCGGGCTTTTATGACGGGGTTATATTCCATAGAGTGGTTGACGGCTTTATGGCGCAGGGCGGCGACCCTACGGGTACGGGTAACGGCGGTTCTGACGAAAAGATAAAGGGCGAGTTTTTGGCTAACGGCGTTAATAACACCCTTTCGCATAAGCGCGGTATAGTTTCAATGGCAAGGTCTGCGGGAAACGACAGCGCATCGAGCCAGTTCTTTATCTGCTATGCAGATGTAAGCGCATCTCTTGACGGCAAATATGCGGCATTCGGTGAGGTGACAGAGGGTATGGAAACTGTCGATGAATTTTTAAAATGCGAAAGAAAGAAAAATGCTCGCGGCGAAATAGCTATCCCTGTTTATCCGATAACAATTGATAAGGCAATAATGCTCGAAACTAAGGACGGCGAGCCCCACAAAGCAGAATTCACCGTCACCTACAGCCCGAGGGGTGCGTAAATGGAAAGCCTGATAAAATGGTTTGTATCCCTTTTGCCGAAAAAATTGCAGGATATCTACTATAAGTACGAGGAAAAGTGGCTCTATCTCGTTTTCGGCGCACTTACCACCCTTGTATCTATCGTCACAAAGCTTGTGATCTTCTACGCAGTCCCGGGCAACCCTAAATGGGAAAATACCGTCGGCGTTGTTGTTTCGTGGATATGCGCGGTAACATTTGCGTTTTTTACCAACAAAAAATACGTTTTCAAAAACGAAACCAAAACAAAGGCTGAGTTTTTCAAGGTTTTTGTTTCATTCTACGGCGCGCGCGGCGCTACACTTTTAATGGAATGGCTAATTTTCTTTGTCTGCTGTGATCTTCTTGATATCAGCCAGACTATCATCACCTTTGCAAGCCAGGTGATAATATTTATCGCAAACTACCTTTTAAGCAAGCTCTTCGTTTTCAAAAATAATAAGGAGGATCAGCGCGTATGAAAAGACTATTCTCGGTTCTTACAGCCCTTGCACTCACTTTCGCACTCACCGCCTGCGGAGATTCTGACAGCTCATCATCAAAAAAGAGCAAAAAGAAAGACAGCTCCTCGCAAAGTGTGGATATGTCGATGTTTGAGGATATGGCAGGGGAGTATGAATGCACCTACGTTATCACAAATTTCAACGCTATGGACGCAGGCGTTAAAAGCGCCGATGCCGAAAGCCGCTTTATGGGTATGACGGCAACGATAAAGGATAACACCCTCACCCTTGACGGCAAGACCTACACCCTTTCGGCTAAAAAGAGTGAAAATCTGTATTATACCTATACCGTTTCGGTAAAGGAGAGCGGCTATGACGGCAAGCCCCATAACGATGACAGAAAATTTGCCGACGCTGATTTTGACGGCCCCGTGTATTTTATGTTCACAAAAGCAGGCACCGATCAGGGGCTGGGCGAGGTCACGGCGGAGGATATGATAGAGATCTACTACTCTCCGTCAGGCACGCAGGATTGGTATTTCTCACTTGATTTCAAGCGCAAATAAAAAAATGAGCAGACCATAGGTTTCAGGTCTGCTCTTATTTTTTATCAAAAAGGTTTCTCTTGTCACGCCCCACAAGATAATCTATCGTCACCCCGTAATGCTCTGCAAGCGCGATAAAATGATGCATTGGCATCTCCCTCTTGCCCGATTCGTAGAGCTGGTATTGCTGGGTTGTTATGTTAAGTATCTCAGCTACTTGTTTTTGTGTCATATCAAAATCTTCACGGATATCTCTTATCTTCCGATAAAAATAGGATATTTCTTTTTGCTTTGTCAGATTTTCATTATAGTCATTTTTATCTATCCCTGCAAGATAATCTATTGGTATATCGAAAAAGTCTGCAAGCTTTATAAAAAGGTGCATCGGCATTTCACGCTTGCCGCTTTCATAAAGCTGGTATTGTTGAGGGGTTATACACAGTATCTCCGCAACTTCACGCTGGCTCATATCAAAGTCTGTCCGCACATCTTTTAGCCTATGGTAATAATACATAATAAACAAACTCCCGTTTTGGTTATTATGTAGATTTTAGCATACATTCATACGAATGTCATTGAATATTGCCCGTTTAGATGTTATAATATTGTAAATACACATTCTTTTGAATGCTGAAAATGGAGGGCGGTTTCTGTGTCACTGCTCAAAATAAAAGTTGAATTCACAATATCTAAGGAAGAATTTATAAAGCGTTTCGATGAATGTATAGACGAGGTCAAAAAAGACTCTGATTTTATAATAACCGAAAACGGCAAGCCCATAGCAAGGCTTACCGCTTATGAAGAAGTGTAATAACACATAAAGACCGGCTCACTCACTGAACCGGTCTTTTATAATACTTGACAAATTTCAACAAGTGTGCTATACTTATTATAGTAACTAAAAATAGTTACATATTCAGACTTGATCTGCATATAATATGAAAGGAACGGTGAATGTGAGCCAAAAGGAAAAGCTGATAAAGCATATGAGTGAAAATCCGCAGAACGTTACTTTTGAAGATATGAAAAAGCTATTAGGTATTTTAGGATTTGAAATGTCAAATAAGGGTAAAACAAGTGGTTCAAGAGTTATTTTTTTCGATAAAAACGGCGGCTCCGTAATCCTGCATAAGCCACACCCTCAAAAGGAGCTTAAGAAATATATGGTGCTGCAAGTTATCGAAAAACTGAAAGGAATGGGATATATATGAATATACTGACATATAAAGGCTATACAGGTTCAGCAGAATTCTCTGCGGAGGATAATGTCTTTTTCGGTGAAGTTTTAGGTGTTAAGAGCCTTATCTCATATGAGGGCGATTCTGTTGCGGAGCTTAAAGCTGATTTTGAAGGGGCAGTAGATGATTATCTTGCCGAATGCAGCGCAAGGGGCATAACTCCCGAAAAACCATATAAGGGCTCATTTAATGTGCGTATCTCTCCGCAGCTCCACGCAGGGGCGGCCACCTATGCAAAGGCACATCATATGACGCTCAATGCAGTAGTTGCAAAGGCGCTTGATGAGTTTCTTGTAAACACATAACAAAAAGACCGGCTCACTCACTGAACCGGTCTTTATTTTTATGCCTATTAGCCCAAAACTACCTCAATCTTAGTATTCTCGGTCATTATATCTGCCGAAACGAAGTTGCCCTGGGCAGCCTTGCCGTTTACAACCATGCTCTTGACACCCGACTGAACATGGTCGGGGTTCTTGATATCTATTGAGAGGTGCTTGCCGCGGAAGTTCTTTTCAATTTGGAAACCGTCCCACTCGTGCGGGATAGAGGGGCTGATAACTAAGCCCTTAGCGTTCGGCCTCATGCCGCAGATACCCTCAACGCAGCCTACCATAACAGTCGAGCCCGTGCCCGTCAGCCAGTGAACGTGTGAACGTCCTGCATAGGGCGAGCGTGTTGACTCTGTAAACTGCCCGTGAACATACGGCTCCATGATCCTTATCTCTGCCTTGTCGTTCATAGATGCAGGCGCGCTTTCAAGGAAGTATTCAAACGCTCTGTCACCTCTGCCGAGCAGGGATTCAGCCAGTATAGCCCAGCCCTGTGTCTGCGAGAAGATACCGCCGTTTTCCTTAGTGTCGGGGTTGAAGATGTGCATGAGCGCACCGTCAAAGTAGTGGTCTACATAAGGCGGCTCCATTATCTTTACACCGTAGGGGGTGTTGAGTATCTCGTGAACCTTGTCCATAGCAGTTTCAGCCTGCTCCTTTGTGGCAAAGCCCGAAATTACCGACCATGACTGAGGATTGAGCCACATAGATGCCTCGGGGTCCTTCTTTGCGCCTACGACAACACCGTTGTCACGGATTCCGCGGATAAATCTGTCCTCGTCCCAGCAATCCGAAAGGGACTTGCCAAGCTCAGCCTGCGCCTTTGTGATGTAGTCGATGTATTCTGTATCGTTCTTGTCCTGCGCCCACGCCTTGATAACGCTCATAGCATAGTAGAGCTGGAATGCAACGAAAGTGCTTTCACCCTGCTTGCCCATTCTCAGGCAGTCGTTCCAGTCAGCGTGTAAGCCTGCGGGCATCTTATGTGCGCCGAGCCTCTCCTGCGAGAATCTGATAGCGTTCTTCAAATGCTCGTAAACTGTAGCAGAGCCGCCGCCCTCTTCAGCGTAAACTATCTCCTCATCAAGGAAAGCGGTATTTCCCGTTTCACCGATGTACTTAAGTATTGTCGGGAAGAGCCACAGCGCATCATCAGCTCTGTAGGACGGGTGACCCGTTTCCTTAGCGTAAACGCTGTTTTCATCGTTCTCGTCGGGGCAGGTCTCGTGTCCTGCGTTGTGGTCAAACTTAACGAGCGGTAAGCCGCCGCCGTTTGATACCTGCGCCGAAAGCATAAATCTTATCTTTTCAGCTGCAAGCTCGGGGTTTATGTGGATAATGCCCTGAATATCCTGAACTGTATCTCTGTAGCCGTAGCCGTTTCTTAAGCCGCAGTAAATAAACGATGCCGCTCTTGACCAGATAAATGTGATAAAGCACTGGTAGGCGTTCCATACGTCTACCATGTTGTTGAATTCCTCAGAGGGGGTCTTTACCTGGAAGTTATTAAGCTCGCCGTGCCAGTAGTCAACAAGCTCACGGATCTCGGCATCTACCTTGCCCTCTTCCTTGTAGCTGTCAAGTATCTCAGCCGCAACAGTCGGGTTCTTCTGTCCGAGAACATAGATAAGCTCCTTTGTTTCACCCGGGTCAAGGATAAGGTCATTTTGCAAAGCGCCGCAGGCATTTGAGTTGAAGTTGAGCTTATTGTCGCAGAAACCTCTCTCAACAGCTACGGGGTTGCCGTAATCTCTGTATGAGCCGATAAAGCTGTCAAGGCTGCCGTTGTAAGCCGAAACGGGTGCGCCGACAACACCGAAGAAACGCTCTCTCCAGTTGGAGCCGTTCTCGTCCTTGCCGCTGTTCTCGTTTATGTGCTGAACTATCTTGTTGCCCTCAAACGATGTTCTTGTGATAAAGAGGGTGTACTGAAGATTTACCTGATCCTGCTCATAGTTGTTCTCATTTGTAAACTCGATAAAGCCGAATGTCGAAAGACTTCTTGCGCGCTCACTGTTGTTAGTTACCTTAAGTCTCCAAACCTCATATGTCTTGTTTCTCGGAACATAGTATGTAAGCTCGCTTGCGATCTGCGCATACTCGCTCTTTACGGTTGTGTAAGCAGTACCGTGGTGGCACTCTGTCTTATACTTGTCAAGCTCTTTGCCTACAGGCTGCCATGTAGCGCCCCAGTAGTCGTTAGCATCGTTATCCCTGATATAAACATATCTTCCCGGAAGGCCGATGTTTGAGTTAAAGCGGTATCTTGCTATTCTTCCGTTAGCGCCGCTCTTTACAAAGCTGTAGCCGCCGCCGCTCTGCGAAACGATAGCGCCGTACTCGGGCGAGCCGAGGTAATTTGCCCAGGGTGCGGGCGTGTCGGGTCTTGTGATGACGTATTCCTTGTTTTCAAGGTCAAAGTATCCGTACTTCATTGGTTAAACACACTCCTCAGTATTTATTTGCGGCAGCTTTCCTCCGCCGCATAGTTTCCATATTAAAGCATAATGCCTTAGTTTATTTTAACATATTATCTCAAACTTTACAAGGGGGTGTGAAACAAAAAATATAAATATTTAGTGACGAAAACCTTTTCGCTAAAAAGAATAACATATCCTATCATCAGTAGACAATAGGATATGTTAAGCCGGTGTACAATTAAGGTGTGCCTTCGGCGATAGCTTTATTATTCATTGATTCAGCACACTTTTTCTCTCGCCGTTTTCGATGTAGGATATCACCGTTTCAAGGTTTACCTCCTCGCAGGAGCGCAGAATGTTTATCTCTAAATTCTTGTTGTCAGGCGCAAGCTGTGAAATTATCCTTCTCACTTTGAGCGCCCTCTCATCGTCCTGCCTTGACGATAAGGGCAGCGGTAAGCCGTTGCAGCGTGCAAATGCGGCGATGTCCCCGCGCCTTATGAGCAGCATCGTCCTGATAAGCGTCACCTCTCCCTTTTGCTCTTTAGGGGTGAGTGCCGAAAGCCTGCCCTCGTAAAGCTGGCAGGCAAGGATATGCTCGGTGCAGTCCTCAAAGCAGTCGCAGACGGCAAGCTTGTTAAAGCCACGCTCTTTTGCATATTCGTAAATGTCGCCCGTTTTCACAATGTCAAGCCCATAGCTGTCTGAAATATCATGCTCGGAGATAAATTCAAGCTCAAACTGCGTTTCGCTGTACTTTTTAAGCCTTTCAAAGCACTTTGCAAGCAAAAGCGACTGTACGTCATTTTCAAGCACGCAGGCTATCCTGTCCCCGTCGCAGATGAGCGAATACTCTTTTCCTGCCTTGATAAATCTGTGCCATATGTTCTTTTTGTATTTTTTTACTATTGATATCTCTATCGGGTCAGACTGTGTCATTGCTTTTCTCCTTTTGTTTTGAGTGCATAAATGTGCATTGGATCAAAACCCTCTCTTTTTCAGGTCACTTACAAGCCCGACGTAGAATTCCCTTACATCAAAGCCCTTTATGTTCTCGCGGTTTAAGTCGATGATGTCCGCATGGGTTATCCCTCGCTTTGCAGGAGGGTCTAAAAGAATGAACTTCTCGCCCCATTTCATCGAATCGACTGATACAAGCCCGTCATTTTTCCCGTCAAAATACTTTACAAAAAGGTATGAAAGGTTCATCGGGAACCGCCCTCCCAAAGCACTCACCGAGTATGACCCCACACTCTGATAAAAGACCTTCGGCGAATCTTTACACTGCCTGTTTATCTCCGCGCAGCCTGAAGCTGTAAGGTCAGTCACCGCCGCTATAAAGTCGGGGTCTTTATCGCCGAGCTTTTTGAGCGCGGCGTTGTATTTGTTCGCAACCGCGTTTTTAAAGCCCTCGGGCGCTTTTGAAAGCAAATAATCCGCAAACTGACAGCCGCGGTGAGGGGTGTTTATCGTGGTAAGGCTTGCCACCCTCTCATCAGCCCCCAGCATTCCTACCGCCCAGCGTGCATCAAGGCCGCCCTTTGAGTGCGCTATGATGTTTACCTTTTCGCAGCCCTCGCTCTCAACTATCTCGTCTATCCTCGCCTTAAGCTCTGCTGCGATGTTTGCTACCGAATCTGCCGACTGCTGCTTGCCGTAGAATATCTTAGCACCGTTTTTCTCAAGTGCCGCAGGTATCCTGTTCCAGTAGTTTATAAGCTTAACATCTCTGAAAAATACCCCGTGTACCATTAGTATAGGGTATTTTGTCTGACATATCTTATCAGCCGCGCGGCTCTTGTCAAGCGCTATCCTTGCGACCTCGTCTGTGTATTCATCATCAGCAAGCCTTATCATATGCACAAGGATAATAATGTTTATAACGGGAATGAACGCAAAGACAGCGCCCAAAGCCCTCCACCTTATCCCGAGCTGAACTGAGCTTAAATAAAGCCTCCACGCCGATATCATAAATATAAGCGCCAGCATGACAAATGCCGTCACGCAGTTTATCAATACCGCCTTCCAGCCCCTGCCGCATAGTCCAAAGTAAACATTCAGCCCGATGTCGGCAGTAACAGCTATCAGAAATATCTTCATCAGAAAGCTGCCCCTGTGTATCCTCCCGAGCCTGCCGCCCTCCTTTGACTTGCAAGGGTATATGCAAAGCACAAGGATATAAACAACGCTTGCCGCTATGGCAAGTATCTTCATTGCCGTGCCATGCAAATAAAGCGATGTGAGCATACAGCAGTTAGTTGCCGCTATTGCTGCAAGCCCCTTTATAAAAACGGATATCTTTTCCACAGCCACGCCCCCTAAAACAGCCTTGCTATATTCGTATGATAAATATACAGCCAAAATACCAAAGCACCTGCGCACAAAAGCCTTAAAAGAATGCTTATCACCTTTCGGGGTATCTTTTTTATAACATATTTGTGCTTGCTGCCGTTTTTGACATAGGTTATATCATCAAAAAAGCAGGAAAACCAGAACATCACCACAGCTATCGGCACAGCCGTAAGAAAGCCCTGCATATATGCCATTTTCTCCTTGACGCACAGCTGATACAGCACCACCTCTGCCGCCGCACCGCCAAAGCACAAAACCATAAACAAGCAAGCAAAAACGAGCCGTATATAAAAGCCTTTTTTCTTCATAATTAACATTCCTTTTTCGGTAAACCGGAGTTTGGCAAAGGGGTTCGGGGGCGACCGCAAAGCCCCCGAAATAGGGCGCGCGACTTGCTTTGACCTTTAACTTAGCTTTGAGCGTGAAACAAGCTAAAAAAACCAAATAACGAGCGATAAGCTAAGGCTTTGTTCATCGCTCCGAGGGGGCAAGCCGCCTTCGGCGGCTTTTCGGGG
>JAGBNQ010000038.1 GCA_017634275.1 Ruminococcus sp.
CAAAGAAAATAAAGCAGGAATACGTCCGCGCAACGGGCTGGAAAGGGGCTGTGGGCTATAAAGGCTTAAGGCTTTCGGGCGCTAAGGCTGTAAGGGTGCTTGCATCGAGCATTACTGGTGAGCGCACCTTAAAGCTAAAAGCAGGAAACAGCGAGTATGAATGTATTGTACCGCCCTGCGACAGCTTTGATGATTTTAAGGAGATAGTGTTCACGCTTGAAAATGCAGAGGGCGGCAGCATTGAGATATCTCTGCCCGAGTTTACTGCGGTATATAAAATTATGATAGAGAGGTAAAAAACTGTTTACAAGTTAAAGATTTTGTGGTATAATTATAAAAAACTACGGAGGGAAAAATATGGGAATTTTAGGCAAACTTTTCGGTGATGATGACCTTGACAAAAAGGCAAAGGGCTTTTTTGACGGATTAGTTAAGAGCGTGCAGAATACTGCACAAAGCAGCGGCAATAATAATGTACCCGTGCAGAGCTATCAGCAGGCAGCACCTGCACAAAGCGCACCCGTAGGGGTGTCGTGGGGGTCTGTTATGCCTGCGGAGGAGAATCAGTTCAACTCGGGGCTTTCCTATCAGGATTATTTTGAGAAGGTATACCGCGAGGAATTCCCCGAATACAGCATAAGCCGTGAGATGAAGAAAACGGGCACGGGCTGTGTTTTCACATTTACAAAGGACGGCAGGGTGTGCCTTAAGGTAGAGGTCATTTCAAGATCGACGAACCCTTACAAGCTTATGCGTGACTGCCGCGAGGCAGGGATAGGCTATACGCGCTTTTACCACAACAACCACGGCTGGTGGAACACAAGGAGCTATGTAGTCGCACGCACACGCGCAGCTATCAAATAGTCATCAAAGAGAACGCATGATGCGCCTGCGGCGGATCAGGCACGGGGCATAAAAAACTTCGCAGGCAGCGCCCCGATGTACGATCCCGTAAATCCAAGAATCTTCTTGGATTTAATAATTTCTCTTTGATATATACCCCCCTCCCACCGTGGAGGGGAGCGTTTTTTTGGCTGCCGGCAAGGAAAAAGCACGATAAAAACGAAAAGAATGAGTAGTCTTTGGGGGTGAGAAAATGTCGCTGATAGACTTGCTTGCGGATAAGGGCTGTTGGGAGAAGTTTTATGAATATAAGCTGTCACTTTGCTGCGACAAGGCTTTTACTGCACAGCTAAGGGGCTTTATTGATAACGAGCAGTATCTCCCCGTTTACCGAAGGATCCTTTCGGGCAAGGCTTTCCCTTTGCCCGAAAAAAGCGAGGTCAGCAAGCTTGGCAAGGAGAAAAAGCGGATAGTCTACACCTACCCTTATGCCGAAAACATAACGCTAAAGCTGCTTACCTACCTTTGCTTAAGAAAATATGACTATCTCTTTTGCAGGGGGCTTTATTCCTTCCGCCCGGGGAGGAATGCAAAGGACGCTGTAAAAATGCTCAGGGGCAAAAGAGAGATATCTCACCTTTATGCCTACAAGGCGGATATCAGCAACTATTTTAATTCAGTCCCGATCAAAAAGCTTATACCGATGATACAGCAGACGCTTTTAGATGATGAGAGGCTTTGCGAGTTTATTATTTCGCTTTTGAGCGAGGAGCAAGTAAAATACCGCGGCAGTTTGATCACCGAGCAAAAGGGGATAATGGCAGGAACGCCTATATCGGCTTTCCTTGCAAACCTTTATTTAAAAGACCTTGACAGGCTTTTTGAGGACAATGGGGCTTTGTATGTAAGATACTCAGATGACCTGCTCGTTTTTGCAAAAAGCGATGAGCAGATAAATGAGTACCGCGCGCTTATAAAAGCTCACCTTGACAAAATGGGGCTTGTTATCAACTCCGATAAGGAGCAGCTTTTTAAGCCGAACGAGGGGTGGAGCTTTTTGGGCTTTCATTTTTGCGGCGGGATTATCGACATAGCCCCCGTGACCTACACAAAGCTTAAAAACAAAATGCGCAGAAAAGCGCGCTCGCTTATCCGCTGGGCGGATAGGAACGAGGTGCAAAGAGAGCGCGCCGCGGCGGCATTTATCCGCGTGTTTAATAAAAAGCTCTTTGAAACATCGGGGGGAGATAACGAGCTTAGCTGGAGCCTTTGGTTCTTCCCCGTGATAAACACCGACAAAACGCTAAAGCGCATTGATAATTACGCGCAGGAATGCTTACGATACATAATAAGCGGCAAGCGCACAAAGGCGCGTTTCAATGTAAGGTATCAGACGCTCAAAGACTTAGGCTACAAAAGCCTTGTAAATGAATACTACAGGCTTAAGGCAACACCGCTGGGCCACCGGCATTAAGCCTTTGCACGCCATCTGCTTGCAGATTTTCCGTCATCTTGCACAGAAAATCCTTGACATACGTTAGTATGCCTGCGGCTTTTCTGTACAACCTGACGAAAAATCTGACTGCGCATCTGACGTACAATGACCCAGCGGTGTTGCCTTAAAACAAAAGGCAACACCGCAAATTAAGCTGCGGTATTGCCTTTTTATTATCATTATCCCTCAAAGCCTTCAAAGAAAGCCCTTACTGCCTGCTCGTCAGCGGTTATGCTGCCTTGTATCATAGCGTCAGAGCCGCCGCCCTTGCCGCCGAGGGCAGCATTTATATCCTTGCTCTTTGCCCTGAGTGCGATATTTTGCGAGGCTATTATGTAGCTGTAGCCGTTTGCGGCTTTGTTAAACGCGCCGAAAATGCCGTCTGTCAGCTTTACGCCCTCGTTTGCTATGCGGCGTAAAGCGTTGCTGTCAAGACCGTCTGTAAATACGCAAAAGCTCTTTCTGCTTTCGTTTTCAAGTGAGGCTATAATGCTCTCAGCCTGCGCGTTTGCTATGTCGGTAAGCTTGTTTTTAAGCTCATTGTTTTCATCGCTCAGCTTTTTAACAAAATCTATTATCTTCTCGGGCTTTGCGGAAAGCAGCTTTTGCAGCTCCTTGACTATAGCCTGCTTTTTTTCAAGCTCCGCCACCGCGTCAAGCCCACAGAGGATATGAACTCTCGTTCCGCCCTTGTAGCTTTCGCAGGTAAGCACCTTTACAACACCTATCTTGCCCGTTGAGGAAAGGTGCGGCGCGCAGCAGGCGCATACATCTATCCCCTCGATAGTCACTATCCTTACGTTTTCCATATTTTCAAGCTTACTTCTGTATTCAAGTGCCGACAGCGTTTTGTCATCGGGGTAGGAAATGCTTATTTTTACGTCCTTTGCTATTGCCTCGTTTGCCTGTCTTTCGCATTCAAGCAGCTCATCATAGCTTATAACGCCGTTAAGGTCAAGCGTTACCTCGTCCTTACCTAAATGAAAGCCCACGTTCTCATAGCCGTATTTTCCGTGAATAAAGCCCATCAAAAGATGCTCGCCCGAGTGGTTCTGCATTCTTCTGAGGCGGATATTTTCATCTATTTTTCCTATGACCTTGCTGCCGACCTCTAAGGGCTTGTCAGTCTTGTGGTAAACTATGCCGCCCTTTTCCTGAGTGTCAGTCACCTTAGCATCTCCGAGCGTTCCAACGTCACCTGCCTGACCGCCGCCCTCGGGAAAAAACGCTGTTTTGTCAAGCGTTACCTGAAAGCATTTCTTCCCCTCCTCGCAGGAGAGGACTGTCGCCTCGAACTCAAATAGCTCGCCGTCATCAAATAGCTTTTGTGTCATTTTTATTCTTCCTTTCCGTTTATCCAATAAGCTTTTTTACTGCTTTTTCATCAGCCGTCGGGAAAAGCTTGTAAATACGAGAGTATATCCTCTCATAGCTTTCCTGCGGGTCAAGGCTGTATGCCGAGCAGACGGTATCATACCCCCATATGCTCTCGGGGGTGCAGAATTTTGCACATTTCATAAGCCCGTATTCCTCACCGCGTTTATTGAGCTTTTTGCGAAAATCGCAGTAAACAAGATACATCTGCTGCATAAGCGCATTGGCGGTGCCGTCAAAATTCTTTTCGCCGTTTTTGCCAAAGCCTGCTGTCTTTTTCATTTCATACGAAAACCATTCGTCCCTGACGGTAAACAAGTCCATGATTTTTTTCTGCCTGAGCTTTGCCTTGCCCTCCTCCCATAGGGAGTCAAAATCATAGCCGTCACGTCTGTAGTTTACAAAGTCGGGCAAAAGGGAGAGGGATATAAACCCTGCCTTGCCGTCAAAGAATTTTCCGTAGGCGACCTTGTGCTGTGCTGCCGCAAGCTCGCGCATTTCCCACGGGTCATCATCATCGCCCGTCCACCAGCTTTGCGCAGCGGAATGCTCCTCAACAGAGAACCCCTCGATATCATTTGCAAAAAGCGGCACAAAGCCGAGGGTCTCTACAAACGCGGTAAGCTCATCTATATTTTTTATTCGGCTTTTATCATTTCTGCCTAAGCCTTTCATATACCAGATGCCGTCGATTTTTTCCATTATCATCACCTAAGCTATTATATCACAGTTGCACATTTTTTGCAAGTGCGATAAATCGGAGGTTGGCGCTCCGTTGTGGAGGGGCGATGCGCATACCGAAGGGGGTGCGGGGGGCGACCGGAAAGCCCCCGAAAGCCGCCCGCAGGCGGCTTAAATCCTCCGGAGCGATGAACTAATTTTTAGCTTATCGTGCATTATAAAGGCTTTTTATGCTTGTCTTACGCTCAAAGCTAAGTTTAAAGTCAAAGCAAGCCTCGCGCCTTTTTTGGGGGGCTTTGCGGTCGCCCCCGAACCCCTTCGCATTGCCCCCTTCGCCCCACAAACTCCGGTTTGCGTTTTTCTATCGCCATAGCATCAATAAAAAAGCCATAGCATTCCCGACTTTAGTGTCGGAAAACGCTATGGCATATGTTTGTTTATCAGAACCCGAGGATCTTTGCAAAGTCTGCCGAGATAGTCTCTTCAAGCGCCTTTGCCTGATCTCTGTTCTCGCCTATTGTTGTGTAGTAAGCCTTGATCTTAGGCTCTGTACCCGAGGGGCGGATAATAACGCTTGCGCCCTGCTCAAGCCTGAATGCAAGCACGTCCGACTTGGGGAGCGTGATAGCAGTCTTAGCACCCGTTGCAAGGTCTGTTTCCTCAGATGCGATGTAGTCGCCTACCTTTTCTACCTTAAGGCCGCCTATTGCCTTTGGTGGGTCATTCCTTAAGCCTGACATTATCTCTTTCATTCTCTCCATGCCGCTTGCGCCCTCGCACTGGAATGAGCTTTGAGTATGAACGTAGTTGCCGTACTGATTATACATAGCCTCTCTTGCATCAAGCAGGGAAATGCCCTTTGTGCGGTAGAATGCCGCCATTTCACAGATGAGCATTGACGCGATAACAGCGTCCTTATCTCTTACATAGCCGCCTGCAAGGTAGCCGTAGCTCTCCTCAAAGCCGAAGATATATCTGTCTTCCTCGCCCTTTTCCTCTAAAAAACCTATCTGCTCGCCGATGAACTTAAAGCCTGTGAGGACTTCTCTAAGCTCAACGCCGTATTCGTCAGCTATCTTCTTGCAGATATCTGTTGTAACTATAGTCTTTACAGCCACGGGGCGCTCGGGCATTGTGCCGAGGGCCGTTCTTTCCTGGCAGATGTATTTTAGCAGCATAGCGCCTACCTCGTTGCCGCTGAAAAGCACATAGCCGCCGTTTTTGTTGTCGGGAACGGCAATGCCTACTCTGTCACAGTCGGGGTCTGTTGCAAGCAAAAGATCGGGCTTTACCTTTTCGCAAAGCTCTAAGCCCTTTGCAAGAGCCTCCTTTATCTCGGGGTTCGGGAACGGGCAGGTGGGGAAGTTGCCGTCGGGGTTCTCCTGCTCGGGAACTACTGTTACTTCCTTTATGCCTATTCTCTTAAGTATCTCTCTTACGGGCTTGTTGCCTGTTCCGTTAAGGGGGGTATATACTACCTTTAAGCCGCTGTCAGCAACAAGGTCGGTATGAATGCCCTGCTCAAGCACCTTTTTGTAGTATTCCTCGATTATATCCTGACCGATATAGCTTATCATTCCGCTCTTTACGCCCTCATCGTAATCCATTACCTTAGCGCCGCCGAACATCTCTACAGCATTTATTTTGCCGATAACGGTGTTTGCAACATCAAGGGTTATCTGGCAGCCGTCCTCACCGTATACCTTATAGCCGTTATACTTAGCAGGGTTGTGGGAGGCGGTTATCATGATGCCTGCCTGAGCCTTGCAAGCCCTTACAGCCCACGAAAGGCAGGGGGTAGGCATAAGCTCTGTATAGATATACACCTTTATACCGTTTGCAGCAAGAACAGCAGCAGCCTCCTGCGCAAACTTAGTGGATTTTATTCTCGAATCATAGGAGATAGCAACTGCGCCGTTTTTGAATGCGCCGTTCACATAGTCGGCAAGACCCTGCGTAGCTCTCCTGATAGTATAAATATTAAGCCTGTAAGCGCCTGCGCCTATAACACCTCTGAGGCCGCCCGTACCGAATTCAAGGTCGCGGTAAAATCTATCTATGATAGCCTCCTCATCGCCCTCTATACTTTTAAGCTCAGTCTGGAGGTCGGGGTCATCAACTGCCTTTTCACACCAAAGCTTGTAAAGCTCCATTTCCTTCATAATTACTCTCCGTCCTTTCAAATGAAATTAATTTGGTATAATAATATTATACCATAAATCCATTAAGTTGCAATAGTTTTAGAAAAAATTTTACTTTTTAGCACAAGTTATCGTTTCCATTTTTCATGCCCTTATCGCATTTGACATACAAAAACGTTTTCGCTGTTACAAAAAGTGAGCGCGGTTTTTGTACGCTTTGACAAAAGGAGGGGATAAACCTTGAAGAAATAGAAAAAAAGTGCTATAATTATAATATATTTTGTATTGTTTTTTTACTTTAGATTGATTAAAGCGATAAATTAGAGTTTGGCGAGGTTGCAGGGGGCAATGCGAAGGGGTTCGCTCCCAACAGAGTGACAAACTCCAATTTATTGCATGAAAGGAGTGCCAATATGCAACTACAGCCTATACTTGACAAAATGAATACTCTTTTGCCGCCCGAGCCTGCGGTAAGGCTTTCTGTAGAGAGTGGGGAGGTCGGGCTTTTTGACTCAAAGCTCGGCGGAACACCGTATTTCCCGAAGGATATGGAGTACCCTCGCGGAAAGGCGAATTTTTTTAAGGGGCAGCCGCTCATACTGCTCGCACAGCTTAATTTTGAAAAGCTGCCGCACATACCCGATTTCCCGACAAAGGGGATACTCCAGTTTTTTATAGCTGCCGATGACCTTTACGGAATGACGGCCGACTACGGCGAGGGCTTTACAAGGCAGGATAATTTCAGGGTGATATATCACGAAAATATAATCACCGACGAATCACAGCTTTTGTCTAAGGACGAAATTCCACAGTATTCGGGCGATGAGCGCTACCTGCCGTTTGAGGGCGAGTTTTTGCTTAAGGCCGAGGAGCCCGTGATGATGAATGCAACGATCTGGGACTACAGGTTTGGTGATGCCTTTGTCAGTGCCTATAACGAGTTTGCCGACGAGCCTTTGGAGGATTTCTGGGATCTTGATGATGACATAGCGGACGAGCTTTACGTTATGACCGATTTCCCCGATGCGATAATTGGCGGCTACCCCATTTTCACGCAGGACGACCCCCGTGTGAGAGAGGAGATCGCAGACTGCGACACGCTGCTCTTTGAGCTTGACAGCGTTTACAAACAAGATCAGGGGATAGATATAATGTGGGGCGACTCGGGCACCGGCACGTTTTTGATACCGAGGGATAGGCTAAAGGCGCTTGATTTTTCAAGGGTGCTTTATAACTATGATTGCAGCTGAGTGATCAAAAGTAATAATAAAAACAGAAAGGACAGATAAAAATGACCTATACAAACGGATTTTTCAAATCAACTGACGGTGAGCATAATATCGCTTACTACGTTTTTATGCCAAAGGGCGAGATAAGGGCGGCTGTGCAGATAGTTCACGGAATGAACGAGTATCTGCTGCGCTACAAGCACTTAGCTAAGTTTTTTAACGACAACGGCATAGCTGTCTGCGGAAACGATCACTTAGGGCACGGCAGCTCTATTTCCTGCGAGGAGGATTACGGCTATTTCTCCCCCGAAAAGGGCTGGCAGAATGCTGTTGAGGATATGTATAAGCTCACAAAGATAATGAAAGAAAAGGTGGGCGATGTGCCTTACTTTATGTTCGGGCATTCAATGGGCTCGTTCCTTGCAAGGGCGTTTATGATCAGACACGCAAGCGCGCTTGACGGCGCGGTTATCTGCGGCACGGGCGACGGAATGCCTGCAACAGCGGCTCTGCTGACGGTATGTGATGCCGTAAAGCTTGCAAAGGGCGAGCGCTACAGAAGTGACAAGCTCAACAATGTGGCTTTCAGCAAGTATAACGAAAGATTCCCCGATGCGGCTTATAACACTGCATGGCTCTCGCGCGATGAGGAGATACAAAAAGCATTTGCAGAGGACGAAAAGTCAAACCACATCTTCACGGTAAACGGCTTTGAGAACCTTGCAAAGATGCTCCACTACATTTCCGACCCGCGCTGGTTCAAGGCGTTGAGAAAGGATATGCCCGTGTTCCTTATCGCAGGAACTGATGACCCCGTCGGAAACTACGGCAAGGGTGTTCAGGCAGTCTATGACAAGATGAAGGCGCAGGACTGCAATGTAGAGCTTAAGCTTTACGAGGGCTGTCGCCACGAGCTTGTAAATGAGCTTAATAAGGACGAGGTAATGGCTGATATCCTCTCATTTATAGAGGACACGATAAGCGGCGGTGACGAGGAGAAATCCGCAGCGGCATATGAAGAACTGATAGAGGGGCAGGCTGACTGATGTATGCTCAGGTTCACACGGCAGGGCTTTTCGGGCTCAATGCCTTTCCCGTTGATGTTGAGATAGAGGCAAGCACGGGGCTTGAAAGCTTTGATATAGTAGGCCTTGCAGATGCGTCTGTAAGGGAATCGCGCGACAGGATAAAGAGCGCGTTCAGAGTTACGGGGGTAAGGTTCCCGAAGGCGAAGGTGCTTATAAACTTAGCGCCTGCCGACACTAAAAAGTCAGGCTCGGGCTTTGACCTTGCCATAACTATGGCGCTTTTGCGTATTTTAGAGGTGATAAAGGACGAGGCGCTTGAGGACAGCGCGTTTTTCGGCGAGGTGGCACTAAACGGCGATATCCGCCCGATAAACGGTATTCTGCCGCTTACTATCCTTGCTAAAAAGCAGGGGTATAAGAGAGTGTTCGTGCCTGCCGACAATGCAAAGGAGGCCTCCTGCATTCGCGGTATAGAGGTCTACGGGGCAAGCCATATTAGAAATATGATACTCCACTTTAATGACCGTGAGCTTATTGAGCAGAGTATGCCCTACGAGCCTGTGGACAGCTTTTTTGGTTCTCTTGACTTTAAGGACGTAAAGGGGCAGCAGACGGCAAAGTTCGCACTTGAAATAGCGGCGGCAGGAGGGCACAACGTGCTTATGATAGGTGCGCCCGGCTCGGGCAAGAGTATGCTTGCAAAGCGCATTCCGTCTATCCTGCCGAGAATGACGTTTGATGAGTCGATAGAGGCTACAAATATCCACTCGGTGGCAGGGCTTGTTGATAAGGAGGAGCCGCTTATAATCAGGCGGCCTTTCAGGAGCCCTCACCATACAGTTTCAACAGCAGGCCTTGCAGGCGGTGGGGGAGTTCCGCGCCCGGGCGAGGTGTCGCTTGCTCACGGCGGCGTGCTGTTTTTAGATGAGCTGCCCGAGTTTTCAAGGCAGGCGCTTGAGCTTTTGCGTCAGCCGCTTGAGGATAAAAAGGTGACTATCTCACGCGCGGCAGGAAGTGTTACTTACCCCTGCTCGTTTATGCTGATAGCGGCCATGAACCCCTGCCCCTGCGGATATTTCGGCCACCCCTCGGGAAGATGCAAATGCACGATGAAACAGATACACACATATCTTTCCAAAATAAGCGGGCCGCTGCTTGACAGATTTGACCTGCACGTTGATGTGCCGAGCGTTGATTATAATGACCTTTCCTCTGATACTTCGGAGGAGCCGAGCGAGGCGATAAGGCAGCGCGTTCAGGCGGCGCGTGACATACAAAACAAGCGCTTTGAGGGAACGGCAGTTACCTGCAACGCAAACATCACCCCCGACCTTATGAAAGAGGTGTGCGTGATGAATGACAAGGCTAAGGATATGCTCGGAAAGGTATTTGACAAGTTAGGCCTTTCGGCAAGGGCTTATGACAAGATACTTAAGGTAGCAAGAACGCTTGCGGATATGTCGGGCAGAGAGGTGATAGACTCAAAGGACATAGGCGCGGCGGTACAGTTTCGCAGCCTTGACAGAAAATACTGGAGCGTATAACAGAAAACAAAAAAGCCTGCGGAGGGGAAAATCTTTCGCAGGCTTATTAATTGTATAGCTTTGTGGGGATAGATTTTAAAAACCGTGTGCCAAAGGCGCACACATCAATTATTAATTATTAACTATTAATTATAAAGCGCTGTGCGAATTCATTTTACCCTGAAATAAAAGGCAAGCAGCCCTAAGGTCAGAAACATAGCACCTATTATCATCACAATAAATATATTGCGCTTTACGGGGCGGTAGATGTGGCTCGGGTCATTGGGGTCATACCTTATCTCGCGCATTTCGCCGATGCTCGGCACTTCATGATTGGTAAATATCGGCTCTCTTGTGACGTAGAGAAAATCGCCTATCTCGTACTGCCACGTCGGGGCATAAAGGTATGTGTTTATCCTGCGGTCTCGCGCATCGTGGTGTGAGGAAAAGTGAATGTCAAGGTAGATGCACTTTGCCATTATCGTCTGCGAGCAGCCGCGCATTTCAGCTTTGTGATTGATGATAGGAATAAACAGCATCAAAAGCCCCAAAAAAGCCATGCACAAAAGGATAAGGTCAATAACGTTATCTCTTGTGATATCAAGGCTGTCGGGGTGGGTGCGGTGATAGAGCATTATTATCGGGATAAATGTCATCAAAGCGCCGATTGTCGGAAAGATAAGCATAGAGAGAGTATCGCGGTGAATGCCGTTTTGAAAGACGGCCATAAGCCCGATGAATAGAAAGATCGCCCCTACAGATGAAAAGCAAAGCAGCGGCTCGGTCTGCGAAAAGACTATCGCCGCGATAATGCCGCCCAAGAAGAATATCAAAAACAAAGCTATGCGGACATTTGCCTGCGCCTCGGTCAGCTCGGGCTTTTTCATTTTCTCGCGCTGCTCCTCGGTAAAGCCGTTTATGACTGTCTGCTTGCCTGTGGGGTTGTCGATAGCTGCCATAAGGTCGTCCATATTAAAAACGCTGAGATCATTTGTTTCATTCATTTATATGCACCCCTGTTTTTATTAGTCGGAAATCTCCGAAAATTCTTTTTTCAGCAGCGCGTAAACATAAAAATCATTGTAGACACCATTCTTGTCCTTTCGCGGAAAAAGCTCCTTATGCTCGGCCTCACGGCGCATTCCTACTCTCTTAGCAAGGTTTACTGATTTGCTGTTTCTTGTATCTATCTCGGCAAAAATGCGGCGCACGCCGAGCGTTTCAAAGGCATATTTCATCATACCCCTTATACTTTCGGCGGCAAAGCCTTTCCCCTGATAAGCCTTGTTAAAAGTATAGCCTATCTCAAAGCTGCCATAGCCTTTATCGGAAAAATATATCTTGCCGATGACTTTTTTATCAAGCACTACAGCATAAAACTCATCACTTTTTGAAAAATTGTCAGCCTCGGCAACACACGCCTCATTTGTAAAGGTTTCATACGGCTCGAAATATGTCACATCAGCATCGGTCAGTATCTCAGCAAGGTCCTCGTAGTCATCTGGCAAGAATTTCCTGACAGTGAGCCTATCCGTTGAAAAGAGTTTATTCATTTTTATTCCCCCATACTGTCCATTTTCATTTATGAAGGGCTGTCTTTATGGTTTAATTGTACACCGGATCGTGCGATAAGTCAATAGCAGAGCGGCTTTTCGTGGATTTTTCAAGAAAAAATAATTTTTTTCCAAAAAAGGCTTGACAAAGCGAAATAAATGGTGTATAATAGTATAGCAATCGGGGTGTGGCGCAGATGGTAGCGCGCTACCTTGGGGTGGTAGAGGCCGTGGGTTCAAGTCCCGTCACTCCGACCAGCTAAAGAGTCCGCAAATGGCGTAGATGCGCTGTTTGTGGACTCTTTTATTTCTCTTGGTCCTTGCGTGGTCTTTGCCAAAATCGGGCTCAGGACACTATGAGGACACTATTGGGAAAACTAAAATCGGGCAGGGGAATACCCTCTGCCCGATTATTTATGCTATCGAGATTTCTTTTTCCTTGCTCGGTTCTAACATATTCGTCAGTACGTTGACAGCCTCATTGTCAGCTTCGCTAAGGTAGTGTAGGTGTTTCTATATGGATTATATTATTCTTTTCATCGTTAAATGTACTTATTCTTTATTGTTTCAGCAGTATATTCAAGTTCAGGAAAAACAAAAGCTTTGTCGATTCCAATTGTGGATAAATCATCAATTATCTTTTTTCTGTGTTTTTTATCGATAATAATACTTATAAATGACTCGGACAATCTCTTTTCATCGATTGTCTGAATATTTCTTCCTATACTAAATCTATCGTTAAATATATAAGAATACTTGGGATTAATAGTAATACCATTATTGCTATTAAAATCTGTAAACTTTTCTGTGTAATACTTTAATAGCTTATCAAAAGAATCCCAGTTTAGTTTAAATGTGTTATCATATATGTTGGGTGGTTCTTCTCGAATACACTTCAGCCTTTCTATTTCTTTCTCTTTATAGCTAAAAAACTTATATTGCCCTTCGTCTCCATTTGCTTTTCCACAAACAACCATACGACTTCTTAAGTCATTAATCTCATTAGGAAATATCATAAAAACTGCTGCCTGGTGTTTTATTCTTTCATTAGAATATTTAGGTTTTGCCATTAGTAATTCTCTCGTTTGTAAATGGTATCTCCTGAGATGCGAAATGTTGCCTATTAGATTATCAAGGGATATTGCTTTGTAATCATAGAATCTATACATTCCACATATCTTTTCAACTAAATCTTCAGTAGATGTATCGCTTGTGTCATAAGTACAAACAACACGACTATCGTTTTTCGATTTACTACTACAAGCAAAATATAAAGCGATTAACGGGTTATATGTAAAATCAAGAAGTCTTGTTGGAAGCCCAAAATGCTGAAGCTTTGCTAATAAATCAAAATCAGAATTAATACCTTCGAATTCTTCTGGTCTTAGTATTAGCATTTCATTAACCATACTTCCTTCAATTTCTTCAGTCCCTTTGGATGTGCGTGCAATTGTTGGAATTAGTTTGTACTCTGAGGAATAATCAGAATGACCACGAAAAACCAAACAACCATAATTAGATTTCTTACTTATTGTCGCCAGTTTAGTAACAATATCTATGTATTCAGATAGTGTAGAAACTTTCATTGTGAAATGATTATAGTATTGATCAAGTTTTTTACTATCAACTATCAAGTCATCTGACAATCGATTGATGATTTTTTGTTTTACTATTGATGAAAAACAACTATTCATAATTAGATTTACTCCATAATAACTCTTACAAAAAGAATATTTTAACCTTTTTTGTATTTATAATATTATACTACTGTTAGACAAATATGTCAATTCATTTAGAATAGCTATCGGGCAGGGGAATGACCCTCTGCCCGATTTTTTATGCTATTGAGATTTCTTTTTCTCTGTCCGGCTCTAACATATTGGTGAGTACGTTGACCGCTTCCTTGTCTGCTTTGCTCAGGTAGTGCAGATATTTCTGCGTAGTCTCCAGTTCCGAGTGTCCAAGCCGCTGCTGTACCTGCCTGATGTTGATACCGCCATACAAGAGCAGCGTTGCTGAGGTGTGCCTGAGTGAGTGCAGTTTCCTATGCTTTAATCCATGCTTTTTGAGAAACTTGTCAAACTGCTTGGTCGGTGTCTGCGGATTCATGATTTCTCCGTTCCACTGTGTGAACAGCCATTCATCTCCTGCCCATTTTGAGCCAAGCATTCTTCTCTCTCGCTCACGCTGAGCTTTCAGCATTTTTACAAGCTCAATGCAGTGCTCGTTGATTGTCACCGTTCTGACTTCGTAGTCCTTCGGCGGCTTTATCTGTATCGGCTGACCGCTTATCTTTATGGCGGCTCTTGAAATCGTCAGCTTGCAGGCATCATAATCAAAGTCGCTGAATTTGAGGGCGGCGAGCTCACCTCTTCTTGCTCCCGTAATTATCGCAAGCTGTATGAAGGTCTGGAACTGTAAGGCCTCATCGGTAAGACACTTAAGCATCTCGGCCGCCTCGTCCTTTGTAAATATCTCAATGCGAGGGTTGACAACTCTCGGTATGGTCAGCTTTTCTGCTTTCGCCGGATTTGTACTTATTATCTCCAGCTTGTGTGCGAGCTTGAATATCGACTGCACCACAGTCAGGTATCTTCGCACAGTGCTTGGTGATAGCTTGTCTGTGCTGTTGGTTGGCGAGCCATGCTCGGGCTTAAGCTCAGTCAGATATTTTATGAAGTTCTGTATATGCAGGGGCTTTATGTCCTGCATTTTTTTGTTGCCAAAGTAAGGGATAATGTGATTGTCGATTATCTTTTTGTAAAAGTGCAGTGTAGTCGGAGAAACCCTGACCTCTATTATTTCGATGTACTGCGGTATGAATTCTTTGAGTTTTATCTTGCTGCTTACAGCTTGCTCGCCGTTGCTGCACCTTTCTTCAAACAACACCACTTGCTTATGAAGCTCCCGCTCAATCTGCTTTTGGCTCATTCCCTTTTCGGGAATCCAAGTCATAAAGAACGGTTTTAGTCTTTTCCCCTTTTCGTCATACCCTCTGCTCACCCTTATGCGGTATGATATTATCTCGCCTTTTTTGTTTTTCCTTGGGTCTATATATGCCATAAATTTCACCTCCTTGAAAGGACAGGATACCACAAAATCTTTGCAATATCCAGCCCTTTTCAAAATTGTTATCAAACGCAACACAGAAAATTATCATTCTGCGCCGCTTAAAAATCTTAGTAAAATATCTTTGTTGATAAGATATTTTTTGCCCGCCTTAACAGTTGGCAGTTCGCCGCTTTTGCAAAGCTGACGCACTCTGTATTCTGTCAGCCCGTCCACAAGTGCGGCGGCCTCTTTAATCGTCAGCATAGTTATTTTTGTTTCTGTCATTTTATCGATTCCCCTACATTTTAAGTCCTAATTCCTCTTTGTGTTTTATCTCTTTAGCCAATTGCTTTCTCTCACAAGTCGGATAGTATTCATCATCAGGCTCGTCCTCAATCATTTCAGCCAGAGCCCCAAGCCCACAAGCAATATCGCCAAGCCCGCCTGCTAGATCAGCACAATTTTCCAAAACCTTATGGCCAGCCTGTGCCTGTATTCTTCGAGCTGTTTCATCTGCGTAGAGTATTGCTCGTTCAGTTTCCCAGCCTGTGAGGTCAGCTGCTGTAATACATTCTTCTGCTCCGAGAGCGTCTGCCGATGTTCTTCCTCTATCCGGTTCAGCAGATAGTTCATATCGTCCCTCTGCAACAGCTCGTCCTGAAATGATAGTATTTCCAGTTGCGTATCCGCTGTCTGCTTGCTTAGTGCTATCAATGCTTTCCAGTTGCTGTCGAACACAAGCGTTGCCCGACTTGTATCTAACGCCTTCTCTGCGCTCTCTTGTGAGGCTCGCCTCATTTCTTCTAATCTCGAATTCACGCTGCATCTTCTCCTTTCTGTATCTGTCCTCGTGCAGTTTGTTATCCCTGCACTTCATTCCGTTCGGACAGGTGTAGGTGATGTACTTTCTATGTTCCTCCCACCTGACCGAGTAGCCTTTGTTTTTCATCAGCCTGCAAAAATGTTCACGGCTTTTTGCCTGCCGCATTGCAAGGTCAATGGTGTTCATCAGATCCATTTTCCAGCTCTGACCTTTCATAGCTGTGCGGTACTCGCCTGTGGTGATGCCGTTGGTCTGACGTTTGAGATCGGGCTTGTCCAGAATTGACACACCATATTTAATACAGATTTCATCTGACAGCTCACGCAAGCTGTTCAGAGTAAACTTGTTTGAATGATACTTGTGCCCGTCCTCAAAGCTCACAGAGTTAAATACAATATGGCTGTGGATATGGTCGGCATCGGTGTGCGTTGCGACCACACACTCGAAGCCTTTGAAGGCTCTCTCCGAAAACTCCACAGCAATTTTGTGAGCAAGCTCGGGCGAGATGTCATACCCTTTCGGGTGCGACTGAACGAAATGATAATATTGTATGCCGCCGGTCTTTTTGTAGAGCTGCTTTGTATTCTTGAACTCATCATATGCAGTCGGCAAGGTGCAGCCCAGAGCAGTCACCCACCTGCCGTTTTCGGTCTTGTCATCACGCCCGACATAGTTAAGTGTTGATTTTCCTCCACCGCCGCCTTTGGTCGATATTGCAGTTACGGTTGCCATTCACTTCACCTCTCTGAGTGCTTTTGCGAGCAGAGCGGTCGCACCTGCATACTCATCAAGCAGAGGTTTCAGATCAACAACAGTCACCTTACCCTCGTGGGCGAGTCGGGTAAGCTGATTAAGATTGTTGCCGATAGCCTTCTGCTGCCTGATCACATCAGCAAGACCTTCAGCTACGATTATCTTCTTGCCGAGTGCAGTTTTCAGAACAAACTCATTTAGCCGCAGACCGTATTTTTCTGCCCGACTATGCACACGGCTGTACTCGTCCTCGGTGCATCTGATAGATATTGTTTTGTTTCTTTTTCTCATCACATTCCTCCTCTTTTTTCTCTTTGCGAATATATGGGGTCCGGGGCTTAGCCCCGAGCAAGCAGGCGGGTGGCGGAATGCCACCTGCTATGCTTGCTTTCTAAAATCACCCACGCTGTGAGCTTTAAAACAGGCTGCCTTTTTCCTCCTTTCTTTGCTCTCCTTTATGGCGAAAGAGAGAGATATTTGTGCGCCTGAATTTCGCTCACAGAAGCTCACATTTGCGCTGTGAGGGGCTTTCGGTTTGATTTCGGCTGTTTACCCAACATCGGTGGTGAGAGGGCACAAATCGCTCTACAGCGGGTGAATTAAAAAAGCCCTTTGCTGACAAGCAGAGATAGTTATTCTGTTGTTGTTAGCAAAGAGCTTTTGATGATTATATTTGATTTTCAAGTTGCTTGTCTATTATTAGTATAGCGCACTCGGAAAGTCGGCGTCAAGGCTATATCATTATTTTTGTATAGGCGCACAGATCAAAAATCATTGGTCTGTTGATGCTGCACAGACCAATGAAATATCCACTCACGACAATAATATGCACGTTGCGGCATAATGCTTGCTTGTCAACTGTTTTTATGGTATAATCAATATGATAAAAGTCATGGGAGTGATCAAATGCTTTTGGTATATCTGTCTGCCCTTGATACGCAGGAAGAGAAGGATTTCTTTGAAGATATGTACCGCAATTGCAGGGGCAAAATGTATTCTATAGCTTATAGTATTTTGGGCAATAGGGAAGATGCTGAGGACGCTGTACATATTGCATTTTTAAAATTAGCTGACCAGTTAAAAAATCTTTTACAAAAATCTCGTCAGGATTTGAAGAGATACATAGTCATTACTATTAGAAACACTTCCATAACCATTTATAACCGAAACAAGAAAAATGCAGGACGCCTTGAAGCTCTTAATGATGATACGCCTGATAATGATAATGTATTTAAGTTTGAGGCTTCGCAGATAGAGGCTTTACAGATC
>JAGBNQ010000039.1 GCA_017634275.1 Ruminococcus sp.
AAAGAGAGATTACAGTATTTGCACAGCCTTATAAGCATAAAGATATGATAAAGATTGTCGACTTACTTTTGTTACATAATGTTTTAAACAATATTTCCGTCTGATATTTCAATGATCCTTCCGCACTGCTCCGCCACCTTCGGATCGTGCGTAACAATAACAACTGTCCTGCCCTGTTTATTGAGCGACTTAAACAACTCCATTATCTCAGCAGATGTCTTTGTATCAAGCGCACCTGTCGGCTCGTCGGCAAGAATCATAGAGGGTTCATTGACTATTGCCCTTGCGATAGCCACCCTCTGTTTTTGCCCGCCCGAGAGCTTGTTGCATGGCTTTTTTGCAAGCTCCTCAATGCCGACAGATTTAAGGGCGGCAAGCGCATTTTCTTTTTTGCCCTTAATCTTTTTCTTTGAGAAGTTCAGCGGTATCATCACATTTTCAAGTGCAGTAAAATCCTCAACAAGCGCAAAATCCTGCATGACCATGCCTATCTTTTCATTCCTGATACGGGCATATTTACGTTCTGACAGTCCTTTTACAAGCGTATCATCAATTCGGTATTCCCCGTCTTGGTATATAAACTGATTTTTCTTTCGATAATATCTCAGCATGATTTTGAGCTTGTGCAGGAGCTTCGCAAAAACAAACGCAGGATACAGCGTTCAAATGAGGTAAATCCGTTTTCGGGAATGGTGTATTGTGCCGACTGCAGCAGACCGATGTATCTGTGTAGGTCACGCTCTCTCACGAAAGAGCAGGAGCATATGAAGTGCAGTACATACTCGAAAGACCCAAATGCTCGGCACATTTTATACGCACCTGTGTTTTGAAAGAGCTACTGCTGAACGAGATAAACAAACTGCTTGACTATGTCAGCATCAACAAAGAGAATTATCTGGATATGCTTACTAAGCAAACAAGTGCAAATCATTTGGAAGAAGTCAGGCAGGCGAAAAAGTCGATAGCCAAGTCCGAAAAACGGATAGCCGAGCTTGACAAGCTGTTCACAAGGCTTTATGAGGATAATGTTTCGGGCAAGATCTCTGACGAGCGTTTTGAGATGATGTCAAGAAATTACGAGGACGAGCAAAAGCAGCTTAAAACGAGCATTGCTGAGTTACAGAAATTCGTGGAAACAAAAGAACAGCAGAGTGATGACATCAGCAGCTTTATGAAGATCGTGAGCAAATATGAGCATTTGACGGACATCACTCCCGCACAGATGCACGAGCTGATCGAGCGTATAGAAGTACACGCACCCGACAAGTCAAGCGGACATCGGCAGCAGAAGGTGGATATTTATTTCAGGTTCAGAATTGCCTGCTCCTCGGCGGTGCTTGACAGACAGGATTATCGGTAAAAGAAAAAGGCTGCGTAGCATATGGCTGCGCAGCCTGAGATAATATTTTTTTACTTCTTTATGGCACGTGCCGCAAGGGGTAGTCCTTTTTTATGCTCATTCTTTTTTTATCCTGTATGCCTTCGTTTCCTTCGCGGTTGCCGCCGACAGGAAGATAAGCGCTATAACATTCGGTATCGCCATGAGCGCGTTGAATATATCCGCTATGCCCCAGACCTCCGAAACGGTCATGTAGGGGCCTATAAATACCGCGCAGATGTAAACTACATTGAAAATAAACGTCGCCCTTGCCGATGAGTATTTTCCGAGCAGATATGCTAGACACCTCTCCGAATAATAGCTCCACCCGAGAATAGTGGTGAAGGCAAAGAATATCAGACAAGCCATAAGAATGAATTCCGATACTCTCCCGGGGATAGGCAGCCCGTATCTGAACGCCGCCGAGGTTATCTCAACGCCTTCGAGCGCCTCGTTTTTCCATTCTCCCGAAATAACTATCGAAAGCCCCGTCATCGTGCAAATGCATATCGTGTCGATAAACGTTCCCGTCATAGTTACAAGCCCCTGACGGACTGTGTCCTTTGTCTTTGCAGCAGCCGCTGCGATAGGTGCCGAGCCAAGGCCTGCCTCGTTTGAGAATATCCCCCTCGCAACGCCCTTTTGCATAGCAAGCATTATCGTGCCGCCGACTGTTGCACCTGCTACGGGCTTTAACCCGAAAGCGCCCTCAATTATCTCGCCTATTGCCGAGGGTATCTTGTCGATGTTAGTTATCATTATCGTTAAAGTGCAGAGAATGTAAAGCACCGCCATAAACGGCACAACTACCTGCGATACCTTTGAGATGTTCTGTATACCGCCTATGATAACAAGCCCTGCGAACAGCGTTATGAGTATTCCCGTTATTACCGTTACAAGTGAATAGCTGTTTCCCAATACAGTTACCTGCCTTGCGCTCTCGCCGTCAAAGAAATTGTTCGCGGCTGATGCTATTCCGTTTATCTGCGTGAATGTCCCTATCCCGAGCAGTCCTACCAGCACCCCGAAGAATGCAAACATCTTAGCCAAAAAGCGGTATTTTTTACCCATTCCGTTTTCGATGTAGTAAAACGGGCCGCCGAGCTTGCTGCCATCGGGGGTGGTCACGCGGTATTTTATCGCAAGAAAGCCCTCGGCATATTTTGTTGCCATACCGAAAAGTGCGGCTATCTCCATCCAGAAAAGCGCCCCCGGGCCGCCTACTGCGATAGCCGTTGCAACACCTACGATGTTTCCCGTTCCTATCGTTGCGGAAAGCGCCGTGCATAGCGCCCCGAATGAGGTGATGTCACCGTCGCCGCCCTCCTCGTTTTTCACCATAAACTTAAGCGCCGTGCCAAGCCTGCGAAACTGCACACCGCCAAAGCGAATGGTAAGGAAAATGCCGCACCCCATTATAAGGATTATAAGCGGTATTCCCCATATAATATCATCAATTTTTCCTATAAGCTCATTAAATGTCATCTAAAAACCAAACCTTTGCTGTATTTCTGCGGAATTGCCCTTACTTTTCCTCCATTTTCTTAAGGAAAGCCTTAGTTCTCTCGTTTGAAGGGTTGTCGATAACGTCCTTCGGCGCGCCCTGCTCAACTATCACTCCGCCGTCCATAAATATCACCTTGTCGGAAACGCTCTTTGCAAAGCCTATCTCGTGGGTGACTATTATCATCGTCATATGCTCGTCCGCAAGCGCGCGCAGAACTTTTAATATCTCCGCAGTAAGCTCGGGGTCAAGCGCCGATGTCGGCTCGTCAAAGAAAAGCATTTTTGGTTTCATTGCAAGTGCCCTTGCTATCGCAACACGCTGCTGCTGACCGCCCGAAAGCTGATAGGGGTAGCTGCCTGCCTTGTCAGCAATGCCCATTTTTTCAAGCAGCGCCATTGCCTCCTTTTCTGCCTCTGCGCGGTCACGCTTTTGAACATGAATGGGTGCATCTGTCAGGTTTTTCAGTACGCTAAAGTGCGGAAAAAGGTTGAAATTTTGAAAAACCAGCCCGAAATAAGTCTTTATTTCTCTAAGCTCCGATTTTGGCGCGTAGATCATTTTGCCGTTTTCCTCGTGCGCCGCCTCCTTGCCGCAGTATACCATTTTTCCGCCGTCAGCCGTTTCAAGCATACTTAAGCACCTTAAAAACGTCGATTTTCCCGAGCCCGACGGCCCCAGTATCGAGACTACCTCGTTCTGTGCAACAGTCAGGCTTATATCCTTTAGTACCTCAAGCTCGCCAAAGCTTTTTCTGAGGCCTTGTATTTCAAGCAGATCCATATCATTTTTCCTCTCATGTGTATGTTTTACTTATCTGAAATATTCCATTTTCTTCTCTATTGCCGACATTATAAATGCCACGATAAAGTTGAATACATAGTAGAATATGCCTGCCACGAACAGCGGTATTATAGTCGCCTCTGCCGCCGCTACCTGCTTTGCAAGGGTAAACATCTCCGTGTAGGAGATAGCAAATGCCAGAGATGTGTCCTTTACAAGCGTTATCACCTCGTTTGTGATAGAGGGGATAATGTTCTTTATCATCTGTGGGAAGATTATCCTGATAAACTTCTGCGCCCTTGTGTAGCCGAGTATCTCGCTTGCCTCGTGCTGCCCCTTAGGAACAGCCTGAATGCCCGAGCGGTATATCTCCGCAAAGTATGCCGCGTAGTTTAGCGTAAAGCCTATCACTACCGCGTAAAATCTGTATTCCGATGAGGTGGACATACCAAAGATAAAGTGAGGGCCGAAGAATACAACAAGCAGCTGTAACATAAGCGGCGTTCCGCGCACAATGGATATGTATAGCTTTACAAGTAAGCTCAAAGGCTTGAATTTGCTCATTCTTCCGAATGCAATAAGCAGACCGAGCGGCAGCGAGAATATAAGCGTCAGCACAAATATCAGCAGCGATGCGCCCGTTCCCTTTAAAAGCTGCCTGCATATCCGCCAAAGCTTGCTTGAAAAGCTCTCGGTCTTTTCCTCGCCCTTGTCAAGCACCTTGTCATCAGATGATAAGCAAACGCTGTCGGAAAGCTCCCAATCCTCTGCTATCTTTTCAAACGTTCCGTCTTCAAGCATATCAATAAGCGCCGACTGAACCTTGTCACGAAGATTGTAATTTCCCTTTAAAAAGCCTACCGCATATTTTTCCGTAGATATCGGCTCATCAAGCATCATAAAGCTGCTGCCTCTTGCCTCTATCTCGTATTTAGCCACGCCATAGTCCATGCAAACAGCACTTACAGCGCCGCTCTCTAAGTTTAAAAAGGCTATGTTGTAGTTAGGCACCTGCTGCAGCTCTTTAAAGCTTTTGGCAAGCGCTTTGTTTTCATCAGTTGCATCATCGCCCTCAAATGCCGCGAGCGCTGCCGAGTCGGCCTGAACCGCAACTACCTTTCCTGCAAGGTCTTCGGCCTTTTCTATCCCCGAGCTTGAAAGAACTACCGTCACCTGCGAGTTGTCAACATAAGGTGTCGTCCAGGTATAGTCGCGCTCTCTGCCGTTTATCGTAAAGCCGTTCCAAATGCAGTCTATCGAGCCCGTTTTAAGCTCCATGTCCTTAGAATCCCAGTCAATGGGCTGCTTAACAAGCTCCCAGTCATTTCTTTTGCAAACCTCCTCGGCAAGAGAAAGGTCAAAGCCTATATATTCGCCCGTTTCCTCGTCCTTGTAGCCGTATGGCGGAAACTCCGCATCAAAGCCGACGGTGAACTTTATTTTCTCGTCACTATCCTTTTTATTCGAGCATGAGGTAAGCCCGCCCGCAATAACGCTTAAGCCTACCGCCGCCGCACAAAAAAGCGAAACTATCCGTTTCATTTTCATAAATTTCTCTCCTCAAACATTTATCGTTTTACCACACTAAAGTGAATGATTGTGCATCATACATTGATTTGTCGCCAATCTATTTTACCATAATTTGCATTCAAAATCAATAATTACGCCTGATTTTATACAATTTGTTTACAGCTTTTTCCTAAATATTGACGAAAAGCTAAGATTGTGATATAATTATACTTGATTTTGTAAGTAATTAATGGGGAAGTGAAAGTCCTATGACCTTCAGCTCGGTCATATTTTTATTCATTTTTCTGCCCGTGACGTTTTTGCTCTACTGTATAAGCGTTAAGGACAGTATAAGAAATATCCTGCTTGTTATAGCAAGCCTTATTTTCTACGCCTTCGGTGAGCCCGTCGCGGTCTTTATAATGATAATATCAGTCATTATAAATTACTTCTTAGGCCTTGCCGCAGCAGGGGAGAAATGCGCAAAGCCTGCGGTCTTCGCAGCCGTGCTTTTAAATATCGGGCTGCTGCTCGCTTTTAAGTATACGGGCTTTTTCGCAACAGTTATAAACGATGTTCTCCCCGTAAATATCTCCGTTCCAAAGATACGCCTGCCTATAGGCATATCCTTCTTTACGTTCCAGGGGCTAAGCTATGTGATAGATGTATACAGGGATAAAAAGTCGGTGCAAAAGAGTTTGATGTCCGTTTTATTGTACATTTCGTTCTTCCCTCAGCTTATCGCAGGCCCGATAGTCAAGTACCACGATATCGAGAGCCAGCTCCATAAGCGCGAGCTTACCGCCGACAGAGTATCAAGAGGTGTCTGCCGCTTTATAACGGGGCTTGGCAAAAAGGTGCTTATCGCAAATCAGATGGGTCTTGTTGCCGATACCGTTTTCTCGCTTGATGCTGATAAATTGGGCTCGGGTGCGGCGTGGGTGGGCGCTGTATGCTACAGCTTACAGATATTTTTCGATTTCTCGGGCTACAGCGATATGGCGATAGGCCTTGGCTGTATGTTCGGCTTTGATTTTAAGGAAAATTTCAACTACCCATTCTCCGCTGGCAGTATGCAGGATTTCTGGCGGCGCTGGCATATCTCCCTTTCCACATGGTTCAAGGAATATGTCTATATCCCCTTGGGCGGCAACCGTAAGGGCAAGCTCAGAACAGATGTAAATAAGATAATAGTTTTCTTTTTAACGGGCTTTTGGCACGGCGCTAACTTTACCTTTATCGTATGGGGGCTTGCTCACGGCTTTTTCCTCCTTCTTGAAAATCATAAAATTATCCCTGCAAAGAGTAAAAAGCTTAAGCCCTTGCTGCATATCTATACCCTCCTTGTGGTGGTCGTGACTTTCGTTATCTTCCGCGCCGATAATATGACGCAGGGCGCTAAGGTGATAGCGGATATGTTCTCGTTCCACGCAGGCGATGCCGCGACTGATGCGACTGTTTTTGCACTTTTAAGTCCGCTTGTGATAGTCAGCTTTATATTCGCTGTCTGCTTAAGCATTCCCGTTGTGCCAACGCTTAAGTCTAAGCTTTCGGGCACAAAGGCTATGCCGATGGCCGAGTATGCAGGTTATACTGGCACACTTTTGATATTCATGCTTTGTGTGCTTTCTCTTGTTTCAAGCACATATAACCCGTTTATCTATTTCAGGTTTTAAGGGGGTGCGTGATAATGAAAAAAGCATTTAAAATAGCCTACGCGGCTGTGTTCTTCGCACTTTGCGCCGCACCCCTTGCTGCAATGCCGTTTGCACAAAGCAATGAGCAGTTAGAAAAGCGCGAGCTTGCCGCCGCACCGAAAATAATAGAAGACGGCATTATAAATACCACCTTCTCCGAGCAGGCCGAGGCGTGGTATAATGACAGACTGCCTTTTCGCGCAAAGCTTTTGCAGGGTGCAGGCTTTATTAAAAGCGAGGTGTTCAAAGCCCCTACCGCAAACGTTATTCAGGGGAGTGACGGCTGGCTTTTCTTTGAGGGCTCATCAGCGGATTATATGGATACCAACGCTTTAAGTGACTATCAGCTTAAAAGCACCGCAGTTACCCTTTCACTTACCGAAGAAAACGTCAAAGCAAAAAACGGCAAATTCCTATTTGTGCCGATGCCGAATAAGGCGGAGGTGTATGATGAATATATGCCGATAAACTACTTAAAGGCTAAGGAAAATAACTACAGCAGACTGCTTTCACTCTTAAAAGCTAAGGGTGTCAGCGTGCTTGATATGAAAAGCGTTATGCGTGATAATAAGGATATGGGGCTTTACCATAAGCGCGATACCCATTGGAACTACTTAGGTGCGCTTGTAGGCTATAACGCTATTATGGACAGCCTTTCCCACCCCCATAAGACCTACGATAACGCGAAATATGAGATCACTGAGGATTGGCAGGGCGATCTTGAAAAGCTCCTCTACCCCGATGACCCGGGCTATGATGAGCAGTACCGCTTTGATATCGAATTTGATGATTTTAAATTCACTATGCCGCCTACTGCATCTGATACAAAGAAAAGCTTAGAGCTGTTTATGAGCGACAAGGAGCAGGGCGATAACCGTATCAGAACAGTCAAGACCGAGAAAACGAACTCGGGCAGCCTTTATATGATAAGGGATTCCTTCGGCCGCGCGCTTTTGCCGTTTATGATAGATAATTACGATACGGCATTCTTTGAGCGCCGCAGCTCCCCGAATATGAATTCCTTCCCCGAGGGCGGAGATATGGTTTTCGAGATAGTCGAGCGAAACCTTGCAAATATCACCCTTACCGCCCCGATAATGTTCGCCCCCGAAAGAGAGCTTTCAGACTTTACCGGCGACTATGCGGCGGATAATAATAAGGCTTTTACTCTTGAAGAAAACGGCGGCATACATATCTTCGGCACGCTTGATGAAAACTTTGTAAGTGATGATGCAAGGGTGTATATATCCCTCGTTCAAAACGGCAAAGAGCGTATTTATGAGGCCTTTCCCATAGCCGAGCAGGAGCTGCTGAAAAAGCAGGGGATAGAAAACGCCTGCTATGGTTTCTCGGCGTATATCGACCCGTCAAAGCTTGATGCAGGTGAGGCGGAAATACATATAATAGGCAATAAAATGAAAAGCGTAACGCTTGCAACTATAAATAAAAAAGGAGAATGAACACTATGAAAAGAACATCAAAAATGACAGTTATCGCAGCTGCGGCAATAATGGCTTTAGGCCTTGTTTCATGCGGCGATACCGAGGAAAGCAGCTCAAAGTCGGGAACGGTTTCCCTTGTGACAACTACCACGGCAGCTGCCCCCGAGAGCAGCGAGGCTGAAACCACAACTACCACGACTACAGCTGAAACTACCACGACCGAGGAAACTACCACAACAACAGCCACCGAGAAAGAAACAGAAACCGAAACAGAAACAACTACCACAACAGCTGCCGAGCCCGAGACTGCCGATAAGCTTGCCATAAACTATAAAGGCAATAAAATATCGGTAGGCGAGAGCTTTGCTGATGCCGAGAGCAAGCTCGGCACCTATATCGATCACTTTACAGCAGCCCACTGCACAGATGACGGAATGGACGAGGTGTATGAATACGAGGGCATGGAGGTAGTAGTCTTTGAAGGGAAGATATCTCATGTAATGCTCTATAATGTCGGTGACGCGCCTGCTGATCCGCCCTATGCCGAGTGCGGCCTTAAGGTGGGCATGACAGACCCTCAGTCTATCCTCGGCGAGCCGTTAAAGGCAAATGATACCGACTCAAAATATGAGGTAGACGGAAAATATGTCTATGTTCAGATGGAGGACGGAAAAGCAAGAGTTATAATGATAGCCGAGCTTGAAGAGGCTATCCCCGATTTTGCGGAATGATCCAAAATAGGATAAAACGATCCCCGAAAGGATATCCTTTCGGGGATGAATTTTATCCTATATACCTCTTGTCATACGGATTAACTCTGTAATCGTATGGGAGAACATTGTAATTCTTCGAGAAATCCTTGCCCTCGGCAAATACGGGGTCGTAGAGATACTGCCCTATCGTCACCCACGAATGTGCCGTGTCGTGGCAAACGTAAACGTCCGTGTAGCCTATCTCTCTGAAAAGGAACGCCGTAGCAGCACTTTCCGCAACGCAGCAGCCCTGATGATAGTCAAAGATGTCGTTTGCAAATGTCATCTCCCAGCCGTCCTGCCTCATTATCGGGCGTAAGAGCCTGTACTGATGATAAGGGAATGAAAGAACCCAGTTAAAGCATTTTAGCCTCTTTGTTTCCATAGAGTCGGTCGCATTTGTGATGCTGCGCATTATTTTGTTGGCCTTCATCATTGTGGCTATCTTGCTCTTGCTCCAGTCGGTAAGCTTTGCGTTTCCGTTTTTGTTTATCGCTATGCCGTCAACTGTTTTGTTAAATACCTTCTTGCCGCTTGCTCTGTCAAATAAGCAGTAATTGCTGCCTACCTTCTGCCAGCCCCTCTGCATTACGCCGCTTTTAGCAAAGTAATAGTAATTGCTGCCTATCTTGTATTGGCCGCTTGTGTACTTTTTGCCCTTGCTGCTGTAGTAATAGTAGTTGCCCTTGTACTTGAACCAGCCCGTTCTTACTACCTTGTATTTCTTTGTAAGCGTGCCCGTGAAATTGCCCTTTCCCTTGATTATCAGCTGCGCTGTGCCTACATTTACGTTGTTTTTGTAGCTTATAGTGTAGTCAGTGCCTTTTTTGAGCGTTTTGCCGTTAAAGCTTACTGTTATCGCCTGCGAGGTAGCCTTGCCCGTGTATTTTTTGTAGCTCTTAAGCCCCGATACAGTCGCATTGCTCATCTTTGCAGCAGCTATCTTGTAGGTGACTGCCTTGCTGCCGCCGTATTTGCCTTTTCCTTTTATAGTAAGCTTTGCCGTTCCCTTTTTGGTGTTTGCAGAGTAGCTTACCGTGTAGTCGGTTCCCTTTTTAAGGGTGGTATTTCCGTATTTCACCGTCGGGTTAGGCTTTATCGCCTTGCCCGTGTAGCTGTAGCTTGCCTTGACATTTGATACACTTGCTTTTGATACGTCCTTAAGCATCGCCGTGTATTCTTTCTTTATCTCCTCGCCGCAGCGTGAGCATCTGTAAAGCGTGTAGCCCTTAGCCTTTAGCGTCGGTGCAACTACCTTTACTTTTGTCAAGCTGTGCCCGAGCTTTGGCGTGGTCTTTGTGTAGCTGTCACCGCATTCGCACTTAAATACCTCTTTGCCCGATTCCGTGCAGGTAGGCGCTGTCTTTGAAACGCTCCTGTAGGTGTGGGCAAGCTTTGGCGTGACCATGGTGTAGCTTTCTCCGCATTCACATTCAAAAACCTCTACACCCTCAGCCGTGCAGGTTGCCTCTGTTTTTGATACGCTCACAAAGCTGTGCTGGTGAGGCTCCTTAGGCTCTTCGCTTTCATTATTCTCTGTCTGTGCCGCCGAATCTTCCGAAACGGCAGCCGTATTTGCCGCCTCGGCTGCATTCGCCCTTGCTCCGCCGTAAAGCGGCGAGCCTATCATAAATGCACAAATAAGCGCTGTAATAAGCTTTTTGTTCATTATATCAATTCCTTTCTTTTTTGGATATATTTATAGGCAACACCGCACAAAGACCGCCTGAGGGCTTTGCGGCACATCTACTTGCAGATTTTCCGTCATATTACCCAAATTTACCTTGAAATACGTTAGTATTCCTGCGGCAAATTTAGGCAATCTGACGAAAAATCTGCGTGCTTAGCAAAGCTAAGCAACCGTATACTGTACCGCAATCTTTGTGCGGTGTTGCCTATACATATATCAGTATAACACATTCACATACATTTTACAATTGACATTTTGGAGATTTTTTTAAAATCGGTTATAGCAATTTGACTAATCACTGAAACTGTGCTATAATGTTTTGCATAAAGCGAGGTGATCTAAGGTGTCGGGATATGATAAAAACAGCAGTATATGGACTACAGACTTAAACGAGCAGCTTGACGGCAGCTACAGAATGTCGCGCTCACCCCTTTCGGGCAGGCTGCGCTTAAGAAAGGTAAATGTTGACAGAGATTTCAAATCGACCCTTATTATCGGTATTTTGTTTATAGGCTTTCTTGTTATTATGATAGGCAGGCTCTCTACTCCCCCCGAGATAACCCCCTCAACAAAGGCAAGAACAGCTATCTCCTCGGATATCGAGCGCCCTATATACTTTATCGAGGATAACGCATCGCTCATTGACGATAAAGCTGTAGCCGAAACGGCTATGAAGGAGTTTTTTGATAAAACGGGTGTTGCGCCCTATCTCTATATCACTCAGGGCAGCTCTAAGAATAAAACGGATATGAACGAGTTTGCCAAAAATGCCTATAAAGAGCTTTTTGATGACGAGCAGCATCTTCTGATAGTTATGATCGATAACGGCGGCAATGATCAAAGCTTTTACTTCTGCTCGGGCACTAAGGCCGCGGCCTTTATGGACAGCGAGGCTTTACAGATAATTGAGGACTGCTTAAAGCACTATATATTCATAGCGCGCGAGGATGTCCGCTATGCAGATGATACCATAGAGGGCGGCAAGGCTGTTGCCGATGCCTTTAAAGACGCAGGCGACCGCCTTATGAAAGTCAATAATGACTATAAGCGCTATATAATGATAGGCGGCGCAGTTCTGCTCGGTTTTCTCTTTTTGGTGTTTATTATTAAGCGCACAAGGCCGCGCACGGGTAAGCTCACTATCGAAAAGGAATACCTGCCGGGTGAGTATATCCCTGCAAGCGTTATGCGTCAGAGCGATACCGATAATGCCGCAAGGGGAATAAGATACCGCTACGGCAGCGAGGGTGTCTATGGCGATATCCCGAACGGCGTGTTCCTTACCCATGATATGCTCCACCCCAAAGCTGAGAATTCATCTGCCGAGATGCCGGGCGTGAATGTGCCTAAGGGCGTGTTTTACGGCGGCGGAATGAACGGCGGCTTTAATTACAGTACAAATAATAGTACAAAAGATATGCCGAGCGCCGAAATGCCGAGCCTTGAAGTTCCGGGGGCAGAGCGCACCTTTGCAAGCACCTCATCAAGCACCCTGCAATACAGAGATAATAAAGGCAATACCGTCTACGGCAGCGGCAATGAGGATAACAGCGAAAACAGCTTTAATAAGTGGGCTGCCTACTATAATCTCAATAATTCCGAGAGCGCCTTTAAGGACGATGATGACAGCTACTTTGGCAGCAGCACATCATCTTATGTTGATAACCGAGGGATAACTCACCTTATTAAAAATAAAAATGATGACGAGGAGTTTTAAATGCCTGATAAAATGATAGAAAATGAAGAAAAAATGCCGAGAGCCGTGCTTGTCTGCGTGGATATCGGTGAATATGACGCAAAGAGGAGCCTTGATGAGCTTGAAGAGCTTGCAAAAACGGCAGGTGCCGAAACGATAGCTAAGGTGATACAAAAGCGCCCGAAGTATGAAAGTGCCACCTGCGTAGGTACGGGTATGCTTGAAGAAATAGCAGATCTTTCCGAGCGCGAGGATATCGACCTGCTTATCTTTGACTGCGAGCTTACCGCTACGCAGACCCGTAATATCGAGGATAAAACGGGCGTTCATACCATAGACCGCACTACCCTTATCTTAGATATCTTCGCCCAGCACGCAAAGACCCACGAGGGCAGACTGCAAGTCGAGATAGCCCAGTATAAATACCGCCTTGCCCGACTTGCGGGAATGGGTGTAAAGCTCTCGCGCTTAGGCGGCGGAATTGGTACAAGAGGCCCCGGTGAAACAAAGCTTGAAACGGATAAGCGCCATGTGAGAACGCGCATAGCCGCCTTGTCTGATGAGCTTAAGGAGATAGAAAAAAGACGGAGCCTTCACCGTGCAAGAAGAAAAAAGGACGGCGTTCTTACAGCGGCGATAGTCGGCTATACGAATGTCGGCAAAAGCACGCTGCTAAATACCCTTACCAAAGCAGGCGTGCTTGCCGAGAATAAGCTTTTTGCCACCCTTGAAACTACATCAAGAGCTATACTTCTGCCCGACGGCAGGAGTGTTACGCTTATAGATACCGTAGGCCTTGTAAGGCGGCTGCCTCACGGGCTTGTCGAGGCTTTCAAATCCACTCTTGAGGAAACGAGCAGCGCAGATGTTATAATCCACGTTACCGATGTTTCAAGCGATGACTGCCGCGAAAAGGCAGAGGCTGCCGAAAAGCTCCTTGAAGAGCTTGGCTGCGGCGGTATACCCGTGATAACCGTGCTGAATAAATGTGACCTTGTGCCCGAGATAGATATGCTTGACACCTCTGGGGAGAGTGCTTATGTTAAAATGAGCGCTAAAAACGGCGAGGGTGTTGAGGCGCTGCTCTTAGCTATAGTCAAAGCCCTGCCCGAAACGGCAAAGAGGGGGAAATTCCTTATTCCCTTCGATAAAACGGGGCTTGTCAATAAGATAATGGAGGACGGCAAGGTCTTTTCGCAGGAGTATACAGCCGAGGGTATCGAGCTTGATGCACTTGTTGCAAAAGAAAAGCTCTACCTTGTCGAGCCTTACAGCATTTGACAATGTTTGTGTAATTTGTTAAACAAAATATTAAATTTCTGCTATCTGCTTGACAAACACTACCCATTTGGTATATAATTTTAGCGTGATAATACTTTGAAGGAGAAAATCGTATGCTTAAGTCACTCGTATTTGTCTTTACATACTTTTTTATCGGCTCGTTTTACTTTTGGGGTAACGGGTCTTTTGGTCATGTAAAGAAAGCTGCGGTGCGTGAGTGTGCGCTATAAAGAGTTTATCATAAAAATTGATTGCTTGACGCTGTGGTTTTCTTTAAGGCCACGGCGTTTTTTTAGGCACTAAGGCAACACCGCACAAAGACCGCCTGAGGGCTTTGTGCGCAATCTGCTTGCAGGATTTCCGCCATATTGCACATAAATCTCTGTGCATACGTTAGTATGCAACCATACGGTAGTATGCCTGCGAGATTTCTGTGTAATCTGACGAAAACCCTGACTGCGCATCTTACGCACAATCTTTGTGCGGTGTTGCCTTAAATCAGAAAGGACGAAGTAAAAATGGTAGTAATTCTCAAAAACACATCAACAGAAGAGCAGATAGGTGAGCTTTTAAAATGGCTCGGCAAATTCAACGTTTCAACACATTTTGTGGAGGGAACTCATCAGAAAATAATCGGCCTTATCGGTGATACTACAACTATCGACATAGACGATGTTGCCGCTAAGGACTGCGTTGAGTCGGTAAGGCGCGTGCAGGAGCCTTACAAGAACGCCAACAGGCGTTTCCACCCCGATAATACTGTAATGGATATCGGCGGCAGAGAAACGGGCGGCGGAAAATTGCAGGTAATAGCAGGCCCCTGCTCGGTAGAAACAAGAGAGCAGCTTATAACAACAGCCGTTGCCGTAAAGCAGGCAGGCGCTACGATGCTGAGAGGCGGCGCTTTCAAGCCGAGAACATCGCCCTACGCATTCCAGGGGCTTGGCAAGGAGGGGATAGATATCCTCATCGAGGCACGCAAGGTAACGGGATTGCCTATAGTTACCGAGATAATGGACGCAAAGGATCTGGAGCTTTTTGCAGACGTTGACGTTATTCAGGTAGGTGCGCGCAATATGCAGAACTTCACCCTCTTAAAGGAGCTTGGCAGATGCGATAAGCCCGTTTTGTTAAAGCGCGGACTGAGCGCGACCTTGCAGGAGCTTTTGATGTCGGCGGAATACATAATGAGCGAGGGCAACAGCAAGGTCATTCTCTGCGAAAGGGGAATAAGGACATATGAGCCTGCAACAAGAAATACCCTTGACCTTTCGGCAGTTCCGCTTTTGCACCAGAAAACACACCTCCCCGTTTGTGTTGACCCGAGCCACGCTACGGGAATAGTTTCGCTCGTTGAGCCTATGGCACTTGCGGCAGTTGCGGCAGGGTGCGACCTGCTTGAGATAGAAGTCCATAATGACCCGAAAAATGCTTGGAGCGACGGCGCACAGCAGCTTACCCCTGCGCAGTTCGGTGAAACGATGAAGAAGATAATGAGCATTTCGGGCTTTGTCGGCAAGCCGCTGTGGAATGAGGTAAATAAGTGATCATTATGTTCGCTTATCACCCGTTATAGGCTATAAGGGTTGACAATTGTAAAAGATAACGAAAAAATAGTTAGATATCGAATTAATTCAAAAAACGCAAATTGCAGGGAAATGCCCGAAAATACGCTGAATGCAAAGATACTTCGATATCTAACTAAATTTCACCTTACCAAATTACTTTACAACCGAGTAAAAATATGGTATAATAAATTGTTAGAATGACTGTACTTATCGACTTAGAAAGGTAAAAGCTATGAAATTTAATTGCGAGCTTAAAAGAGTAGTTGATGACAGCTACGATATAGAAATAGGCAGGGAGCTTACAGACACGCTCGTTTGTGACCTTAAGGCAGGGCTTTGCGGCAAGGCATCGCGCTTTGCTGTTGTTACCGACTCAAATGTTGAGGGGCTTTATGCGCTCAAAATAATGCAGGCGCTTGCCGAGGCAGGGCTTAAGGCTGATATGATAACTATTCCCGCAGGGGAAAAAAGCAAGACAAGGGAAATGAAAGCCTTTGTCGAGGATAAAATGCTCTCCCTCGGGTGCAGAAGGGACTGTGCTGTGATAGCTGTCGGCGGCGGCGTTGTTACCGACCTTGCAGGCTTTGTTGCAGGAACATTCGGGCGCGGTGTGCCGTTTGTCAATTACGCGACAACGCTCCTTTCGGCGGCGGACGCATCTGTCGGCGGAAAAACTGCTGTTGACACTCCGCTTGCAACAAACCTTATAGGAATGTTCAATCAGCCGAAAAAGGTGTATATTGATATAGATACATGGAAAACTCTGCCAAAGCGCGAGATATCGAGCGGCCTTGCCGAAACTGTAAAACACGGCTGTCTTGGTGATACCAAGCTTTTTGAATATCTGGAAAAAAATATCGAAAGGGTATTTGACTGTGATAAAGAGGTTTGCGAATACATCTCAAAGCACAACTGCGAGGTAAAATATGGCGTTGTTATGCAGGACGAGCGCGAAAGCGGACTTAGGGAGATACTAAACCTCGGGCATACCGTCGGCAGGGCTGTTGAAACGGTCTCGGATTACAAGCTTTTGCATGGCGAGGCTGTGTCGATAGGGCTTATAGCTCAGGCAAGGCTCGGGCTTTCGCTCGGGTTTATGACGGGGGAGCAGGTCGAAAGGGTGGAAAAACTTCTGAAAAGAGCGCATCTGCCCGTGGAGATACCCGAATATATCGACAAGGAAGAGCTTTTAGACAAGCTTTACACGGATAAAAAGGTAAGAAACGGAAGGCTCAGGTTCGTGCTGGAGGACGGTATAGGCAAAATGAAATGCTTTGCTGACAATAACTACGGGCTTGAAATAACAAGAGAGCAGATAGCCGATATAATATCAAAAATGTGAGCTGATAAAAATGCCGAGAAAGAAAAAGCCGAAGCCAAAGACCGATGATTCACCTGCGGCATTAAAGGCTATTGTGATAATAGATGTGATAGTGTATGTATTTGCGCTGTTTTTGCTGTTTGCAGGTATATCGCTTATATATGACGAGAACTATTCATCGCGCACCGAAACTGCTGATGCACACCTTTCGGGCTATGCTGTTAAGGAAAACGGCGAATACAAGCCGATAAGGGGCGGAAAAGAGACTGATAAAAAGGTATATGCCGTGATAAAGGTGGACAGCGGCAGCTTTTTGCTGCCAAAGACAATCTATACCGACAAGATCGAGCTTTTAGGTGATGATACAGATTTGAAGATATACTATGACCCCAATGACCCGTCGGATCACATTATCGGTAAGGAGTCGGACTTTTATCTTGGCAGTGGGGTACTTATAACGGCGCTTGGCGGTATTATGCTTATTATCGGGATAGCTGTTACTGTAAAGGCGGCTATGCACATAAGGGAATATCACCGGCAGACGGGCGGAAAAAGCATTTGGAGAAGAGAAAAGAGAGTAAAATAATGGACATTAAAATAAACCCCCGAATACTTTCGGGCAAGGTGACGGCACCGCCTTCAAAAAGTGTTGCGCACAGGCTGCTTATCTGCGCGGCGCTTGCAAAAGGGGAGAGTGTGATAAAAAGAATAAGCTCATCAAAGGATATGCAGGCAACTATCGGCTGCCTGAATGCTCTGGGGGCTGATATAAAGCTTAAGGGCGATACTGCCTTTATAAAGGGGATAGAAAAGCCTGCGGAGGAATGCGTGCTTGACTGCTGTGAATCGGGCTCGACGCTTAGGTTTTTGATACCCGTTGCGTGCGCGCTCGGTGCAAGGGCGACATTTACGGGCGAGGGCAGGCTGCCAAATCGGCCGATAACGCCTTTTCTGGAAACGCTGCCGAAAAACGGGGCAGAGATCGAATACGAGAACACCATGCCCTTTACCGTTGGCGGAAAGCTTAAAAGCGGCCATTATGAGATAAGGGGAGATGTTTCCTCGCAGTTTATAACGGGGCTGCTGCTCGCACTGCCTTTGCTTAATAATGACAGCGAGATAGTTATAACCACTAAGCTTGAATCAAGGCCTTATATTGACATAACTATAGGTGCTATGAAGGAGTTCGGCGTTACGGTCGAGTGGAAAGATGATACCTTTATTATAAAGGGCGGACAGAAATATCAGCCGCAGGAGCTTGCTGTTGAGGGCGATTACTCGCAGGCGGCGTTCTTTGAAACGGCAAATGCGCTCGGGGCAGGGCTTGAAATTTCGGGGCTAAATGTAAATTCTTATCAGGGCGACAAAAAAATTGTTGAAATTATAAAAGAAATAGTGTATAATAATAGGAAGGGGCTCAGACCGTTTGACGTTGATGTCAGCGATATCCCCGACCTTGTGCCGATATTGTGCGTTTTGGGCAGCTTTTGTGAGGGGACATCTTACATCAGAAATGCCGCGCGCTTAAGGATAAAGGAATGTGACAGGCTGCACGCTATGGCGGTTAGCCTTAATGCCTGCGGCGGCAGGGTGACTGAATATGAGGACGAGCTTAAGATAGAGGGGGTAAGCGCGCTTGACGGCGGCGAGGTTCCCGACTTTAACGACCACCGCATACCTATGGCTATGTCGATAGCGGCTATGAGGAGCGACAGACCTATTATAATAAGAGGTGCGCAGGCGGTAGCAAAATCCTACCCCGATTACTGGGAGGTATATAAAAGCCTTGGCGGAATGATCGAGGAGATATAGCTATAACAATGCACAATGCATAATGCACAATGCACAATTGGCGGCTTCGCCGCTGATAAGCAAGTGCCATTAGTGAATTGCACAAAGCATTTTTTTGATATCAATACCTTATAGATCTGTCATATGTCCGAGAGGCATAAGTGCCGAGGACGCATAAAAATTGTGCATTGTGCATTGTACATTGTGCATTAAAAAAGAGGGAGGACGTAATAATGTCATCAACATGGAGTAATAATATCAGCTTTTCGGTCTTTGGTGAGAGCCACGGGCCTGCTATAGGGGTGTGTATGGATAATGTGCCGCCCGGTGAGAGCATTGATATGGACAAGCTAATGGCATTTATGGCGAGAAGAGCGCCCAAAAAGGACAAGACCTCGACACAGAGGAGAGAAAAGGATATGCCGCAGATAATGTCGGGCTTTTTGAACGGCAAGACTACGGGCACGCCCCTTTGCGCGCTTATACAGAATACCGACCAGCATTCGGGCGACTACTCTAACCTCTCGCGCCTTGCAAGACCCGGGCACGCGGACTACACGGGGGCTTTGAGATACAAGGGCTTTAATGATGTAAGAGGCGGAGGACATTTCTCGGGTAGGCTGACAGCACCGCTTTGCTTTGCGGGCGCGGTAGCGGCACAGATACTCGAAAAGAGAGGGATATATGTCGGCGCGCACATCGCGGAGATACACGGCATCAAGGATAGACGTCTTGACCCGATAAACACGACAAGAGAACAGATAATAGACCTGCACGAAAAGGAATTCCCGACACTTGACGATGCAAAGGGCGCAGGAATGAGGGCTGACATCGAAAAGGCGAGAATGACGCAGGACAGCGTAGGTGGAATTATTGAGTGCGTGGCTATAAACGTTCCGGCAGGGATAGGCTCACCTATTTTTGACGGGCTTGAGAATTCTATAGCACAGCTTATTTTCGGCATACCTGCCGTAAAGGGGCTTGAATTCGGCGCGGGATTTAATGTGGCACAGATGCTCGGCTCGGAGAACAATGATGAATTCTATGTTGACGAGAGAGGGCACGTTGTAACAAGAACTAACAATCACGGCGGCATTTTAGGAGGGATATCCTCAGGAATGCCTATAACACTGAGGGTGGCATTCAAGCCGACACCCTCTATAGCAAGGCCGCAGGAGACTGTTGACTACTCGGCGCTCAAAAACGAAACGCTGACCATAAAGGGCAGGCATGACCCCTGCGTAGTACCGCGCGCTGTTCCGTGCGTTGAAGCGGCGGTCAACATAGCGCTTTTAAACCATATGCTTGAATACCCAAATTTTTAATAACCCCCGAAAGTGAGGACTGATAGCTTGGATCATAATTTTGACAAGTATGTTGAGCCGAATATGCTTGTGCTTAATGATGTTTATGAGGCGAAAATTCTGCTTGCTTACTTCCTTTTTCAGATAGACAGACCATGCACACCCATGCAGCTTATAGAAATATGCGAGGCATCGGGGGTAATGGACTATTTTCTCTATTCTGCGGCGATAACGGATATGCAGCAAAGCGGGATAGTAGACCTTGTGAATATTGAAGGTACCGAGCAGTACGTCCTCTCCGAAAAAGGAAGGGCGGGGGCTGAGGATTTTAAGGAGATAGTTGCGCCGAGCCTGAGAAAGAAAATATATGCCACGGGGCTGATGTTCTTTGCAAGGCTTAAAAACGAGCGCGATGTTACCTTTGAGGTGACTGAGCATGGAAAGGGCTACCTTGTAAGGTGCAGGTGTGTAGATGGGGATACCACGCTTATGGATATTTCGCTCTACGCGCCCGATGAGGATCAGGCGGAGTTTATCAAGGCTAAGATAAGCGCCAACCCCTCGGCATTCTACTCGCAAGTGATGGATTATATTATTGATAATCAGGAGTATCTGCCTGATGTGAGAAAATGATGAAACAGCGCTGATAAGGCGCTGTTTTTTATGTATGAGCTATGTAATATTGCAGCGATTTAGCGTGATGAAAACTGATTTACACATAAGAATGTCGAAATGTGGGAGTATTTTGTGCAAAACATAGAACGTGAAAAAAAGGCTTGACAAGTAGGGGAAAAAGTGGTAAGATAAATAAGTCGCCTGACGGGGACAGCGAGAGAGTGAAAAAGAAAAAATAAAAAATTTCAAAAAACCTCTTGACAAGCCGAAAAAAGTGTGATATAATAGATAGGCACTTTAAGAAAACGCGCAACGGCATCTTGAAAATTGAACAATAACGAGAAACACA
>JAGBNQ010000040.1 GCA_017634275.1 Ruminococcus sp.
GGCGAAATTGTGGACTTTAGACAATATTGTCCGGGTAAACGGCCGAATGGCCATATCAACGCCGAAGGCGTACCTCTATTTTTCATTCTTCATTCTTCACTATTCATTATTCATTGCTTGCAGCGGCAAAGCCGCTGCAAACTCCTGTTTGTCTAAGCGCGGACAGTCAGAAATTCGGAAGGACGAGAAGAATGATAAGAGAAGACTTAAGAAATGTCGCGATAATCGCTCACGTTGACCACGGCAAAACTACACTTGTTGATGAAATGCTTAAACAGAGCGGTACTTTTCGTGAAAACCAGGTAGTAAATGACAGAGTAATGGATTCAAATGATATCGAGCGTGAAAGGGGTATAACTATCCTTGCAAAAAATACCTCGATATTTTATAAGGACGTAAAAATAAACGTTATCGACACCCCCGGACACGCCGATTTCGGCGGCGAGGTAGAGCGCGTGCTTAAAATGGTAAACGGCGTTATCCTCCTCGTTGACGCGGCTGAGGGGCCTATGCCGCAGACAAGGTTCGTTTTGCAGAAAGCCCTTGAACTCGGCCATAAAATAATAATCGTTGTAAATAAGATCGACCGCCCCGATGCAAGACTTGATGAGGTCGGCGATGAGGTGTTGGAGCTGCTGCTTGACCTTGATGCGTCTGAAGAACAGCTTGAATCCCCTATCCTCTACTGCTCGGGCAGAGATGGTACAGCCTCGCTCTCACCTACAGAGCCGGGAACTGATATGATACCTCTCTTCGATCAGATCCTTTCATATATCCCTGCCCCCGAGGTAGATACCGAAGGCTCAATGCAGATGCTCGTTTCCTCTATCGACTATAACGAATATGTCGGCAGAATAGCTATTGGCAGAGTTGAGCGCGGCGAGATAAGGGTAAATCAGGAGGTCACGGTAGGTGACTACCACGATACCAAAAAGCCCTACCGCGGCAAGGTCGTCACTATTTATCAGATAGAGGGCTTAAAGCGCGTTCCCTGCGACAGCGCCAAGGCAGGCGATATCGTCTGCATAAGCGGTATTGAAAATATAACTATCGGCGATACTATCTGCAATTTCGGTGAGTTTGAGGCGGTTCCTTTCGTTAAGATCTCCGAGCCGACAGTCGAGATGACCTTCTCGGTCAACGATTCGCCCTTCGCAGGCAGAGAGGGCAAGTTCGTCACCTCGCGCCACCTGCGTGACAGGCTCTTCAAGGAGCTGTTAAAGGACGTTTCCCTCCGCGTTTCGGAAACTGATTCTACCGATTCCTTCCGCGTTGCGGGCAGAGGTGAGATGCACCTTTCTATCCTTATAGAAAATATGCGCCGCGAGGGCTATGAGCTCGGCGTTTCCACCCCCCGCGTGCTTTACAGAGAAATTGAGGGCAAGCTCAACGAGCCTATCGAGCGCCTTGTTATAGACGTTCCCGAGGACTGCGTAGGCTCGGTTATGGAAAAGCTCGGCTCACGAAAGGGCGAGCTTACACAGATGTCCCCCGTCGGCAGCAGAATGAGGCTTGAATTCCTTATCCCTGCAAGAGGCCTTTTCGGCTATAAGAGCGAGTTTCTGACCGACACTAAGGGCGAGGGCATAATGTCAAGCGTGTTCGACAGCTACCAGCCCTATAAGGGCGATATCCCCAAGCGCGCTACAGGCTCACTTGTAGCTTTCGAGGCAGGCGAGGCTGTTACCTACGGCCTTTATAATGCGCAGGAGCGCGGCGAGCTTTTCATCAAGGCAGGCACCCCCGTTTATGAGGGCATGATAGTCGGCGCATCGCCAAAGCAGGAGGACTTAGTCGTTAACGTGTGCAAGAAAAAGCACCTGACAAACACCCGTGCAAGCGGCAGCGATGACGCTCTGCGCCTTATCCCCCCGAGAGTTTTGAGCTTAGAGGACAGCCTTGAATTTTTAGCCGATGACGAGCTTTTGGAGGTAACTCCCAAGAATATCCGCATCAGAAAGAAAACGCTCAGCAACACCCAGCGCGCAAAAGACCGCGCGAAATTATAATTAATAATTAAGGTGTCCGCCGTAGGCGGACGGATAAAAACGCCCCGAGTGCTTAGCATTTCGGGGCGTTTTGCATTGTTATCACAAAAAAGGTATCGCCCACGGCGATACCTCATTTTTCATTATTCATTATTCACTATTCATTATTCATTGAGCGCAAGCGCTACTGTTTCTCTCCGAAAAGGCCGTTTGCGTTCTTGCCCAAGTCTGCGTGTTCAAGCTCTACCGTTCCGAGCCCTTCCTTAAAGCTTAAAAGGCATACCGACTCTGCCTTGCTCGGGTATGAGCCTATGAATTTCGTGTCAGCGCTTTCGGCCGCATATGCCGCAACGGGCGCGCCGCCGTCGATCATCACAAACCACTTTGTTCCCGAAAGGTCATCGCCGAGGTTTGCCGATATGTAATCGCTAATATCTCTGCTGTCAAAGCCGTCAACTACCGAGGTGGTCACGCCTACGTCACTTGATGAGCATATCACCCCGTAGCTTATCGGAAAGCCAGCCTGCTCCAGATTTGCTGCCAGATCGCTCGCCGCTATGAAGACCTGCTCTGCGCGCAGGTTCGCATCTCTTAAAAGCAGCTCGTCTCTGCTGTTTGCATCTTCCTTGCCGCTTTTTGCAGCCTTTACGACCTTTGAGCTGCTCTCCTCGTACTCTGCAAGCTCGTCCTTAAGGCTGTTTCGGTCGTTTAAGAGAACCACAACAGCGCCTGTGAGCGCGATGACCGCCGCCGCTAAAACAGCGGTTATTTTTTTGAAGATGTTCCCTCCCTGCACCGCTGCCGCAGTTTCTATTGGAGCATTCGGTATGGCAGGCTGCACCTTAACGGGCGCGGCAGGCTTTATCACCGATGATTTGGGCGCTATCCTTGCAGCAGCCACTTTCATCTCGGGAATTACGGGAATTGCCGCAGCAGCTCCGCAATCGGGGCAAAAGCGCAGGCTGTCATCATATTCCTTTTTGCAGTTAGGACATATCATTTTTGTCCCCTCGTTCCTATTTGTTTTTAAGCTTTTTTATTACTATGCAGCTTATCGCAGGTATCTTAAGCCTCTGATTTATCGGGAATTTGTTCATCTTCCCGTTTTCATTGAGCCTGATGTAGAACTGCCCCTGCGGTATGTCATAGTACTTGTCCTCGTTGTAGGGGTTTATAAATACCACAAGCGTGTTGCTCTCGTCCTTGAGTGAGTAGATGATAAGGTCATTAAAGCCCGAATCGTGGAATTTTAAGCACCTCTCAACATCGCTCTTTACGCTCAATCTAAAAAGCGGATTGTTGCGCCTGCACCTTATCAGTGCTTTGTAGTAGTTGAATACGTCAATGTTTTCCTCTTTCTTGTTCCAGCGTATAGCATTGGTGTAGTCGGGGGAATTGTAGGAATTGTGGTCAAAAACATTTATGTCGTTTGCCTGCTCGCCTTCTTTTAACAGTCTCGGCTTGCTCCTTAAAAAGTCCTGCCCGAGCTGTAAAAACGGCACACCCTGCGAAAGAATGGTTATCGCCGCGGCAAGCTTTGCCATTTTTCTTCTCTCTACGGGGCTTTCGTGCTTTGAGCAAATGCACAGCTTGTCCCAGAGCGTGTTGTTGTCATGCGCCTCGCAGTAATTTATCGCCTGCGTAGGCTCATAAGCCCAGCAAGCCTCGTTTACGTCCTTAAGCTGCCAGTGCGGAACAGAGCCGACTATTCCGCGCTTTACAACGCTCGTTGCATTGAAATTGCCCGAAACATAGCCCTTGTCATACTGGTTGAACGTTCCGCCCTTTATCGAATCTCTTATGTTGTCGTTAAACAAGCCTACCTTGCCGAATTTGTAGCTGTTCCACTTATATGCAAGCTTGTCAGAAGGCATGGGCGATTCTCCGCCCGTCCAGCCCTCGCCGTACATAAGCAGCTGCGGCGATATCTTGCTAAGCTCCTGCCTTATAAGGTTTACCGTTTCGATATCGTGCAAGCCCATAAGGTCAAATCTGAACCCGTCAAGCTTGTATTCCGTCGCCCAGAATTTAAGCGAGTCGATAATGAATTTTCTCATCATAGCGTGGTTCGATGCCGTTTCATTTCCGCAGCCCGAGCCGTTTGAGAATCTGCCGTTCTTGTCGAGCCTGTGGTAATAGTACGGGAATGACTTGTGAAATGCCGATTCCTCGGTAAAATATGTATGGTTATAGACCACGTCCATTATAACGCCTATGCCGTTTTGGTGCAGCGTCATTATAAGCTGCTTAAGCTCCCTTATCCTTCTCTTGCAGTCAGCCGCGTTTGTCGAGTACGAGCCCTCGGGGAAGTTATAGTTTTTCGGGTCATAGCCCCAGTTATATTCGTTTGAAAACGGCTTTTTCTCATCAATAGTCGCGTAGTCAAATATCGGCAAAAGCTGAACGTGGGTAATGCCAAGCTCCTTTAAGTGGTCAAGGCAGGTAGTAACATTTCCGCACTTAGTTCCCGATTTGGTAAAGGCTAAGAACTTGCCCCTCTCCCAATCCGAAACACCGCTTGTAATGTCAGATGAAAAATCCCTTACATGGCATTCATATATTATAGCATCACAGGCAGATGGGCATTCTACTCTCCCCGTCCTTTCCCAGCCTGCTGGGTCAGTCGAGCGCATATCTATTACAGCACCGCGGTTTCCGTTGACGCCGCCTGCCTTAGCGTAAATGTCTATCGTTTCTTCTCTGTGCTTGTGGTCAAATTCATATGAGTAGGTATAAAACACCCCGTCCATCTCGCGCAGGAACTCAACATACCACACACCTCTGTCAAGCCGCTCAAGCGGAACAGTTTCAATGCGGTTATCCCCCTCGCCGTCAAGATAAAGGTTTAAGTATACCCCCGTCGCAAGCGGCGACCATGTCTTGAAGATCGTTTTCCCGTCACGGAAGGTAACGCCTAAGTCATCACCGTCATACGCATTTTCCCTATCAAATTTTTCGTAATCCGTTATCCTTAACATTCTTCGCAAATCCTTTTATTCTCTCTAATCTAAAAACAGCCCGAACGGGCAAAAATACTATAATATACAAATCGGAGGTTGTCACTCCCCCTTCCCTTTGAAGGGAAGGGGGCTGGGGGGTTAGGTAGAGCCATTCCGAGCGATGAGCTAAGGCTTTGTTCATCGCTCCGAGGGGCTTTTCGGGGGCTTTGCGGTCGCCCCCGAACCCCTTCGCAGCAGCGCCCTTACAAGCCCGAATGAGCATCCGTCCGCCATTGGCGGACTCCATAACTGTTAACTATTACCTGTTAACTGTTAACTGCGAGCAAAGCTCGCCAAACTCCAATTTATCTTACACAAACGCCTATCTGCGCACCTTGTAAAAGCCTTGTTTCAAAGCCCTCTTTGGTGTTTGCTATCAGGTCATCATCGACCTTGACTTTGCCCTTTTGTGTCAGCAAAACGATAGTCGAGCCGCCGAACTCAAAATAGCCCTTTTCCTCGCCTTTTTTAACTTCGACCCTGCCCTCGGGGTTGTGGTTTGTTATCTTGCCGACAAAGAGCGCGCCGACCTCCATCATTATAACATCACCGAACTTTGCCGAGCGTATCATGCAGTATTCCCTTGAATTTTCCTTAAAAACGGGCTTATGAACAAGCGCTACGGGGTTTACCGTCTGTAAAACGCCATTAATTTTGCGGTCATGGCTCTTTATTCCCGAGCAGGGGTAAATATAGCGATGGTAGTCATCGGGCGTTAGGCGTATAACTATCGCCGTGCCTCCGCTGTAGCGCTCTGCAAGCTTTTTGTCGCGCAAAAGCGTTGCCACCGTGTAAACGGAGTTTTTTATCACAAATGTGCTTGAATTCGTTATCTCGTAAGCGCTCACCTTTCCGTCAGAGGGGCAGACAAGCACATTCTCGTCCGTTTCTATAAGCCTGCGCGAGCTTTTTATCCGCCTTGTGAAAAAGTCGTTAAACGAGCTGTAGCGCGTGTCCTCGTAATCAAAAAGGTCGATATCGTTCTTATCGGCAAATGAGTCTATAAACAAAGTCGAAACCTCGCTGTCAAGCACCTTTCTGCCTATCTTCGATATAAAAGGCGCACCTAAAAGCCCTACTGCCGCCCTTGTCGGCGCGTGGGAATAGATAGTATCAAGCAGCTTGTCCTGCGAGGTAGTATCCTCAAATTCATTTCCTTTTCTGTCCCTGTATTTCATAAAATCACCCCTATGTCAATGCACAATTCACAATGCACAATGCATAATGCACAATTATTAATTGATAATCTCACTTCCTCCAGACGCCCCTGAAGATGTAGCCGAGGAAGATCAAAACGCCGAGCGTAAAGAGAATAAGTATTCCCTTGTTTGAAAGCTTTTTGATGCTTATGTTTAAAACGAACAAAACTGCCACGAGCAGCATAAACCCCTGAAAAACGTATGGGAATATCTGCGCAGGCACGTTCATTCTGCCGACATATAAAAGCGGCAGGATAATAGATGTAGTAGTGATAGGCAGACCCTGATATTCCTTTCTGTTCTCGGCAGAGGTGCGCTGGCGCTCCTCCTCCATTACGTTAAAATATCCAAGCCTTATAACGCCGCCCAAAACTATCATCAGAGCCGAAACGAGCCCCAGCCCGTAATTAAAGCCGTAGCTGTAGCCTATGCAGGCAGGCAGAACACCAAAGCATACAAGGTCGCAAAGCGAGTCTATCTGAATGCCGAACACCTTTTCGTGGTCAGTCCTGTCCTTTTTGCTCCTTGCGACTTTGCCGTCAAAAAGGTCGCATATGCCCGATATTACAAGGCATAAAAAGGCAATTGAGAGCCGCCCCTCAAATACCTGCGTTATCCCGAAAACAGAGGACAAAAGCCCTATGTATGTCAGTATTACCGTGTAATTGTAAAAGCCTATCATTATTTATCATTCCCATCATAAAACATAAATTACAGCTAATTTAAGCGCTTTTATATCCGTGCGCCTTCGGCGCACACCTTAATTATTCATTATTCACTATTCATTATTCATTTCTTCTCTTCTGCCTGCTTTACGTCAAAGTCCTCCTCGGTTATCGGGTGGCGCTTTGCGAAAATGTGGCATACAAGCGTTATAACGCCGCTGATAATGAGCAGCGCGTAAAAGCTGATACCTCGGCTTAAAAGCATCGCGGATTTGAGCTGGCAGCCGAATATCCCCTCAAACAGCACCATAAAGCAAGCCTCTGATATCCCGGCAGCACCGGGCAGCGGCATCATTTCTACCATAATGCCTATTACCGTCTGCACCGCGATTATCGTAAAAAAGCTCTCGCCGCTAAGCCCGAATGCCTTATAGACGATAAAGGTTATAGATGAAAGCAGCACCCTTTGCAGGAAGGAGATGAGCATTACATTTACTACCACCCTGAAATTCTTCTTGACGTAATCCGCGCCGATAGAGTAGTTTTTGGTAATGCGCGACACCTTCATGATGTACTTTTCCGAGTTCTTTATAAGCTTTATCGCCGTGAGCAGATTAACTATCTTTATCCCGAGCGTCCTTGCATATAAGGGCTTGAAAAGGACAAATATCATTCCTGCCAAAAGCCCGACATTTAACACATACCCGAGAATGAGCAGCCACCGCCAGTCGCCGAGTGCCGCCTCGCAGTAATCGCGCTTGAAGATAAGGAATACCGTTCCCAGTATCACAAGCGCCGATTTATAGCAGATAGTAACTATCCACGTTATAAGGGTAGAATAGCCTATCTTTATCCCGTCGCGTTTCATGTAAACTATCTGCATAGGCTGTCCGCCCGAGGCAGAGGGGGTTATGCAGGAAAAGAAAAAGCCTATGAATGAGTAGCGTATGCACCTAAACATACTGACCCTTATTTTGTAGATACGCAGCATATAGTGGAATATCCACGATTCACAGCACACAAAGGCCACTATGACAAACAGCCCCAGCACCGTCCAGCGCGTATCCGCTCTTTTTACGTCCTCGATAATATCGCCTATCTCCCGGTTGCCGAAAAATATTCTGAATACCATTATCCCCGCAAAGGCGATAAAGGCGATATCGAGAATGTACGTCACCGTCTTTTTGTTCAAATTGTTCTCCTCTTTTGTATCTGTTTCGTTTTCTTTTCATAGCCGCCGGCACAACCGAGTTTCAATGATCGTTTTAATGAACCGAGTAAACCGCCAGCAGGGTCAGGAAAGCCTGCGCTATCATAAAGCGGAAAACCACCTCGCTGTCCTCCCAGCCCTGATTTTTTCTCATGTGGTCGTGAATGGGGGTGCGAATGTCCTTCATGAAGTTTTTCATTCTCAGGTATCTTATAAAGGAAAGCTTTACAAGCCCTGCGCCGCCGTCAAGGATAAGCATGAACGCCCCTATCAGGAAAAGGAACGGGTGCCCCGTCTTAAGGTAAGCTACCGCGATGATAACGCCCAAAGCGCGCGAGCCTGCATCGCCCATAAGCATCTTGCTCGGCTTGCAGTTGAACCACAGATAAGCCAAAAGCACGATAACGCTCGTTAAAAGCATAAGCCCCGTGCTGTTGTCAAAGGTGTGAGTTCTTATTATAGCGTAAGCGCCTAAGATCGACACTAAGGACATCGAGCCGCAAAGCCCGTCAATGCCGTCGGAGCAGTTAGTCACGTTTATTGATGCCCATACAAGTATTATCCCGAGAATAATAAACACGGGTGCAGGCAGATCAAAGGTTGAGCTTAAAAAGTGTATCTTACTGCCGTTATAGTGGTAGTAGGTAAACGAAATGCCAACCGAGATGACCATATCAAGAATGCCCTTTTTCAGCTCGCCCCACGGCACCTTTGCCGCATCATCAAGAAAGCCCGTTATCATCGCAAGATAGATAAGCGCAAGGTAAATGATAAGCTCTCTATCGAGCGGCACGAACAATGCGCATAAAAGCACAAAGGCGGTTATGAGAATTATCCCGGCACCCCTCGGCTTTCCCTCGGAGAGCGCGCCGTTTACGGCAAACTCCCTGCCGTGATCCTTTGGCAAAAGCCTTGCAAGCTTTTCAAAGGCCGTCATACAGCCAAAAAAGCTCACCCCTATAAATATTGTGTAAAACAGACTGACATGATCTTCAAGTGCCTTGTATATCATAAGCTTTTTGTCCTTAAGAGTAAGGACTCATACCTCCCAAAATACAGTTTTCCTATTTTAATAAATACATATATCATTATACTATATTTGAAAAAAAAAATCAAATTTTTAGCGGTGTCATTTTGCACAAATATTTGTTTTAAATTGCCAAAAATGTAAGACACCTATATAAAAAGCGCGGCATATGTCGGTTTTTGAAAATAATTTATAACCAAATGCTATTGATTTTTAATGTGAAAGATGTTATAATGGTTACAGAAATAGAGAATTTTGTAACCTTTTGGAGAGATATGATTTGAGAGGAGGGCCTTTTTTCAAGGCAGCACTTAATGAGTAACGAGCAATACAGAAACACTGATAAAAGACCCGAAACAGCTGTAAGACGAAAGAGGAGGTCACGCAGAGAGGATATTCTGCTTACAAGGCTCAAGGCGGTTTTTTGTATGATACTTTTCGCCTTTGCCGTAGTTGTCTGCGCAAAGGCCGTGCAGAACTTAAGAGCAGGCGGCAAAAAGGAGAATGAGCCGCAGATGACTCAGATGACAGAAAATGCTGCGGCGAAAACGACGACCACCGCCCCCGATGCCGAGCTTGCAGGAAAAAACGCAAACAGCGAAACAACACCGCCCGTGAGCGAAAAAGAGCCAAAGCAGCAAACAGAGCATAAAACAGAGGTCATTGACGGGATAACATATGTTGACGGGGTAATGATAGCAAACAAATCCTACCCCCTGCCCGAGAGCTATGACCCCGGGCTTTTGCCTGAAACGCAAGAGGCCTTTAACAAAATGGCCGCCGCTGCCGAAAAGGACGGGATATATCTTTTTATAAGCTCGGGCTACCGCTCGCATTTTGAGCAGAAAGTGATATATGATGACTATGTTTACACCGACGGCAAAAAGGCTGCCGACACCTATTCCTCGCGCGCAGGCTACTCCGAGCATCAGACGGGGTATGCGATAGATGTCAACAACCCTTCCGACTCATTCCGCGGCACCGACGAGGCAAAGTGGATAGCAGAGCATTGCTCCGATTACGGCTTTATCGTGCGCTACCCCGAGGGCAAGGAGAAGATAACGGGCTATGAATACGAGCCGTGGCATCTGCGCTATCTCGGCAAAAAGCTCGCCAAAAAGGTTGAGGCAAGCGGCCTTTGCTTAGAGGAGTATCTGGGCATCGACTCGAAATACAGCAAGTAAAATAATTAAGGTGTCCGTCACAGGCGGACGGATATGAAAGGCTTTCGCCCCGAGCTGCGTTGTGCGGCTCGGGGTGGTTTTTGCGCAGTTTTCACAAATAAATAGTTCGATATCTAATTATTGACGCTTATCAAATATATGCGTTATTCTGCGTATCTGCGCGGTTTGCTGAGTTAGTTCGATATCCAACTAAATTTCAGGCTGACAAAAATGGCATTATATTGCCCCAAGCGTTTGGCAGCGCTCGGGGCTATAGTTTTTACATTATTTCGTGCCGAATATCCTGTCGCCTGCGTCACCGAGACCGGGGTAAATATAGGCATTTTCATTAAGCCCCTCATCAAGCGTGCCGACATAGATATCAATATCCGGGTGGGCTTTTTTGAGTGCCTCAAAGCCCTCGGGTGCGGCGATAATGCACATAAACTTAATATTTTTGCAGCCCTTTGCCTTGATAAAATCAACTGCCTGAATAGCCGAGCCGCCCGTAGCAAGCATCGGGTCGGGCAGGATAACGAGCCTTTCTTCGATGTTTTCGGGGAGCTTGCAGAAATACTCGTGCGGCTCATGAGTCACCTCATCGCGGTAAAGGCCGATGTGTCCTTCCTTCGCGGACGGAACGAGCGCTAAAATGCCATTCGCCATACCGAGCCCTGCCCTTAAAATAGGCACAACAGCAAGCTTTCTTCCCGATATCATAGGCTGCATCGACTCGCATACGGGGCTTTTGACCTTGACAAGCTCAGTCGGCAGGTCACGCAGCGCCTCATAGCCCATAAGCATGGCTATCTCCTCGACAAGCACGCGAAAATCCCTTGTTCCCGTATTTTCGTCACGCAAAAGCGATATCTTATGCTTTATCAGCGGATGATCCATTATTTTATGCTCTGACATTTTAATGACCCCCTTTTTTAATGCACAATGTGCATTATAATTATACCCCTTGTGGGGGTTTGTGTCAACGATTGCGGCGATTTGTCAAAAATATTGACATTAAATTGTCAGAATGATGTAATTTAACCAATTAAATTTATACATTATCACTATAAAAATTGCTCAAAATTCTACTTGATTTTTTTGCTGATTTGTGGTAAAATTACTATAGAGCGTTTTATCGTGCATAATTTTCGGTTTGGAGGAATGAATAATGGGACTTGAAAACGTTAAGGTGATGATCGCCGATGACTCAATGTTTGCGAGGAAAAAGCTTATCAATTTTATATCGACTCTGGGTGTAGCTGAGGTTTTAGAGGCGGCAGACGGTGAGGAGGCTGTAGAAAAATACAAGGCCAATAAGCCGAGCGTTGTCTTTATGGATATAGTTATGCCTAAGAAAACGGGAATAGAGGCTGTTAAGGAGATAGTAGAATTTGACCCTGCGGCTAAGGTGATAATGGCATCGTCCGTAGGTACGCAGAACCATTTGCGCGACGCTATAATGGCGGGTGCTACAGACTTTATACAAAAGCCTATATCCAACGACCAGATACAGAAAATTCTTGAAAATACAGCTAAAGAGCTTAAATAATACCGCCGCGTGAGTGCGCGCTGAAAGGACAGATAGTTTTATGTTTGCACAATTTTTCGGAAGTTTTCTTCTTCATAAGGGGCTTGTTACCGCTAAAGACTTGACTCAGGCATTTGAAGAAAAGAAAAACACAAGAATGCGTCTTGGCGTTCTTGCTATAAATGCAGGGCTTATGACCTCGGAGCAGGTAGAACACGTTAATGTTACACAGCAGAGCGTGGATAAGCGCTTTGGTGACCTTTGCGTTGAGCTTGGCTACCTTACTGACGGCGATGTTGAAAGGCTCCTTTCCGAGCAGCCTACCGATTATCTGCTTTTGGGGCAGACGCTCGTTAACAGCGGCGTTATGTCAAATGCTGATTTTGAAAAGGCTATAGTTGAATATAAGGAGGAGAATTCCCTCTCTAACGACGATATCTCGGGCAACCAGAGCGATAAGCTCTCAAAGCTCATTTCAAGCTTTTATCATTTTGACACGGCGGCTAATGCGAGGATCTATACAGAGTTTACTACCCTGCTGTTTAAGGATATCATCAGGTTTATAGGTGATGACTTTACGCCGCTCGGCTCATCTATCGTTCATGAGATCGAGGCTCCGCACATCGTTAAGCAGGCTATCACGGGCGCTTATGAATCCATTACCTGCGTAGCGGCTGATACTGCGGAATATATGGCTTTTGCCGAGAGATTTGCTAAGGAAGAGTTTACAGAGGTAGATGATTTCGTTGATGCGACTGTCGGCGAGTTTATGAACGTAAATAACGGCCTTTTCACAGTCAACGAGTCAAACGAGCATGGTATCGAATTGCAGCTTGACCCGCAGGAGATACACGCAGGTGATAAGATAGTATTTGAGAACCCTGCGTTCCTTATACCCGTTTCGTTCAGCTTTGGCGAGGTGAATTTCCTCATTTCAAACGGCTGAGCATAATAGTTTTGTTTTCAGGGCAGCACCGCCGTGATATCGGCTTGAGATAAAACGCGGTGCTGCCTGAAATATTTATTATTTATAGGAGGGATCTTTATGAAGAAGATTTTGGCAGTAGTTTTACTAACACTCACGGCGTCCCTTTTACTTACGGGGTGCAGCAGCAAGTTCCACGGAACATGGAAGTCAGTCGCTATAGAAGAGGACGGCAAGAAGTACACCACAGATGACGATGACTACGGCGATATGGTCAAGGACTTTATGACCATTGAGATCGAAAGCGGCGGCGAGGGCACTATCAAGGCAAGCGGCGAGAGCAAGGACATGGAGTGGGAGGCTGACGGCGACACCATCACCATGACGGTTGACGGCGACGATCAGGACGCTGAGCTTGATGACGATGAGCTTGTTTTAGACGTTGACGGCGTTAAGGTTTACCTTGAAAAGGATGAATAATTAAGAATTTATGAGAATTGCCATAGTATTCCGACGTGCTGAAGGGATGCTATGGCTTTTTTTGCTGACCTGTTTGAAGTGTTATGGCAAAATGTTTAAGTTAAAAAATGCAATTATGCTTTTGATATAAATATTTTGTATTTTATATCCTAAGGGGCTTCTGACGGGTATAATTTTTGTAAAGGGGTATTTCTTTACAGCTCGGAACCCCCGTAGATACGCGTTTTACATTTTTTACCGCAAACGTGAATAATTATTGAAAACGATTAATGTCAATTATCTTTTTGCACGATATTTGATATCGTTTACTGTGCATATTGCACAAAAATATCTTGCAAAAATCTATGAACCGAACAGTCGGAAATCCTTTAAAAATCATTGAAAAATGCCGATATATATGGTATAATAATTGTATAGTATCCTGTGTATTCCCTATAGAATTAATGCTTTAACAAATACACAGAATGTTATAAATAAAAATACGGAAAGGATGAGGTTATGAAAAAAACAATCAGCAAACGAATTGCGAGCTTTCTGGCCGCCGCCGCTCTGACGGTCACAACGGTAAGCAGTTCGTTTGTAAAGCCGCTGTCGGCTAAGGCAGTCAACTACTGGAACTATCTGGTAACAGTGTATGACAGCGACGGCAGCACACAAAAGGTTCTTGACAACGAGCCGGCATCAAACTACTACGCTCTTGCTATGCTTACCGAAAAGGGGACGAAGTTTGAGCATACAGCCGATAACAGGGGCTGGGCTAACGTAAAGGGCTGGGCTATCCAGCAGTTCCACCCCGAGAATAAGGATTCATATTCGTGGGTAGGGATCTATGACAGCACCACTGACTTTATTTCGTTCTCGAACTTCTACTATTTCGGAACGGACGGTTCGACAAGGGGCGGCACATTCGTTGTTGATACCGACAAGTATGATGTAAACGTCCGTGTTTACCGTACACTCGGGACCGACATCACACTTTCGACTTATGCTGACTGTATCGACCCTGAAAAGGCAACAGATACTATCCCCGGCTATAAGTTCGGCGGTGACAGCGGCCACTACACAGACTGGCAGAACGTTTCAAAGGCAAGCATCATAAAGAACATAACGACTTATGATGTTTTATTTGAAACAGAGGGTAATGTCAGTGTCAATGACAGCGACAATATCTTCCTGCGAGTTAAGGTAGAGCACAAGAGCGGAAACCCGACTTACTATGTAAAACAGCTCACAAACAGCGATATTGCAGCAGGCAAGATAGAAGTTCAGACTGCTGACAAGGCTGAGTGGGTAGACCAGGGCGGTACACTGCACCCCAACGAGCGCATGACCGGAAATGAGCCTTCTGTAGTAGCAGAGCTTGTTAAGGTATTCGGCTCGACAAATGTAAGCGAGATCACACAGCTCAACCACGTTGCAGAGATCGCAGCAGGCGAAAAGGTCGGCGGACTCACAGTCGTTTCTTACTCAAACAATGAGGCTTCCGACAAAGACGGTATAACGAAGATGAGCTCCGTTATCAAGCTTAAAGCTGAAGAGACGACCGATGACTATGACTTTATGAGCCTTCTCGGAAACGGTCTCTACTACGGCATTACTGCTGACAGATTCATGCACAACAACCACGCACAGACAAACCTTGCGGTAAACTACTATGAGTCTAACGGACAGGCTATAGAGCCTGACCTTTCGGGCGACTTCGGCGGCCATTTCTACATATCAAACTTTGTAGACTTTAATGGCAAGACTGTAGTTGATAAGGATACTGTTTACTACAAGGACAACCAGGATCCCGACGGTAAGATCTTCATAGGTTCTTCCCACACTAAGGACGGAAGTGTTCTTCATGCAGATTCTACAGAGAGGATCAAGGATAAGAGAGATTTCGTAGCAATCGTTGTTGATACACCCGCTAACATGACAAACAATGTTATCGAGCCCGTTATCAACGAGATGGAGAGAACATCTGCAAACCTTCTTAAGCACCAGGCTGACGTTATGGCACAGCTTGAGAGCAGAACGAGCGATGTTTACATCGACACGAGAGCTTTCCCCGATAACACAACTATCTACGTTGACGGCGATGCACTTGCAAAGCTTATGAACGGCCAGATCTCAAACGGCAACCTCAGATTCAACGTAAAAGAAAACCAGATGATCGTTATAAACTTCAAGGATACTGAGGACGTAACAGTCGGCGAGTACAAGGTGAACGTTTATAAGGCTGACGGAACAGTAGAGTCGGGCGATACCGAAACGGTTGAATCAGGCGATACAAAGCCTAACAGCACACCGCAGTCAGATCAGAACAATTGGCTTAATTCCACTATCACAAGACACATCGCATGGAACCTTAACTCTGCAAAGCATATCACACTCAACAATACGGCAGGTATATTCCTTATCCCGCAGGAGGATTCCACAACTTATATAACCGGTTCAAGCTCGGGCTGGCTCATATCTGACGGATATGTTCAGAACAACGCAGAGTGGCACTACCTCTATGACGGACTTCCGGCATCGACAGCTGATTTCAGCGTTTCCAAGTCCGACATAACCGGCGAGGCTGAGATCGAAGGCGCAATGCTCAAGATAATCGGCGAGGACGGCAAGGTTTACCAGAGCTGGGTTTCCGAAAAGAATGAGAGCGGCGTTACACAGCGCACATTCAAGCTCGCTCCCGGCAAGTACAAGCTCGTTGAGACAGGCTTTGACGCTGATGTGGCTGACAAGGAGTACAAAGTCATCAACAGCGAGGTTTCATTCGAGGTAGCTGAGCAGACAGCTACTGCAAGCAATGGCCAGACCTACAAGACCGCTAAGGCAGTGATAAGCGATACCGCTAACAAGGACGCATTTACTGTTGATGCAGATAACGGCTACTTCAAGAAGGTAAACGAAAACACTATCAGAGTTTGCGATGCTGAGGCTGTACAGACCGACACAACCAAGGTACTCATCTCCAAGAAGGAGATAGGCGGCGAGGCAGAGCTTAAGGGCGCTGAGCTTACTATCTTTAATGAAAAGGGCGCAGTTGTTGAAAAGTGGACATCGGGCGACAAGGCTAAGGAGATCACACTTGAAAACGGCACTTACACCCTTAAGGAAACAGGCGATGAATTCAAGATAGGCGACAAGACCTACAAGGTAACAGAATCGACTGTTACATTTACAGTTGAAAACGGCAAGGTAACATCTTCTAAGGTAGATGACAAGAAGGACGGCGCTGAGATAGCTGTTGACGCTGCAAAGAAGGTCATCACAATATCTGATGCTTACACAATGCCTACAACAGTTACGATCTCCAAGACAGAGATAGGCGGCGAGGCAGAGCTTAAGGGCGCTGAGCTTACGATCTTTGATGACAAGGGTGCAGTAGTTGAAAAGTGGACATCGGGCGACAAGGCTAAAGAGGTAACACTTGAAAACGGCACTTACACTCTTAAGGAGACAGGCAAGGAATTCAAGATAGGTGACAAGACCTACAAGGTAACAGAATCGACTGTTACATTTACAGTTGAAAACGGCAAGGTAACATCTTCAAAGGTAGATGACAAGAAGGACGGCGCTAAAGTAACCGCTGATAACGAAAAGAAGATCATCACGATTTCTGATGCTTACACAATGCCTACAACAGTAACTATTTCCAAGCAGGAAATAGGCGGCAGCGCAGAGCTTAAGGGCGCTGAGCTTACGATCTTTGATGACAAGGGCGCAGTTGTTGAAAAGTGGACTTCGGGCGACAAGGCTAAGGAGATCACACTTGAAAACGGCACTTACACCCTTAAGGAAACAGGCGGAGAGTTTACAGTTGGCGACAAGACCTACAAGGTAACTGATTCCACCATAACCTTTACTGTAGAGAATGGCAAGGTAATTGACCACAAGATCACAGACGGCACAGTTGGTAAGGTAGTTATCGACGGCACTAACATCACAGTTGAGGACGCATCTACTGATGATACAGTAGTAACGATCTCCAAGAAGGAAATAGGCGGCTCTGACGAGCTTGCAGGTGCTGAGCTGACAATTACCGATGACAAAGGCAAGGTAGTTGAAAAGTGGACATCGGGCAAGATTGCCAAGAATGTTACACTTAAGGACGGCACTTACACCCTTAAGGAAACAGGTAATGAGTTCACAGTTGGCGACAAGACCTACAAGGTAACTGATTCGACAGTAACTTTCACTGTTAAGGACGGTAAGGTTACAGAGTCTAA
>JAGBNQ010000041.1 GCA_017634275.1 Ruminococcus sp.
GCGCGCAATCTGCTTGTAAATTTTCCGTCATATCACCTAAATTCACCTTGAAATACGATAGTATTCCTGCGGTGAATTCAGGCAATCTGACGAAAAATTTGACTGTGCATCTTACGCACAATCTTTGTGCGGTGTTGCCTTAAAGGTGGTGGAGTTATGGGTAAGGTCATAAAGGTGCTTGTAATAGAGCTTATCATAATAACGCTGCTTATAGGCGCAGGGCTTGTGCTTGATATGACCTTGCAAAAGCCTGCCCCAAATATGAACGGCCACCCTGCCCCTGCGCTTACCTTTATTCTGCCGATAGGCGGCGCTGCGGTAATGGCGCTTATTGATATTATCCTTATTATAAAAGGGATAAAAAGGGCATTTAAGAATAATGATAATAATTAATTGAGAGCAAGGATAACGCAGGAGGATAATACTCTTACCTCTTATCTCTTATCTCTTGCCTCTGAGAAAGGAAGATGTAAATTGGCAAAAAGCAGACTTATCGGTGATTACCCCGTGATAGGTATTCGCCCGACGATTGACGGAAGAAGAGGTTACTTAAACGTCCGCGGCTCGCTTGAAGAGCAGACTATGGGTATGGCGCAGGCGGCTAAAAAGCTCTTTGAGGAAAACCTGAGATACTCAAACGGCGAGCCTGTAAAGGTCATCATCGCAGACACTACCATAGGCAGAGTTGCCGAGGCGGCGGCGTGCGCCGAGAAATTCAAGAAAGCAGGCGTTGATATTACCCTTACCGTTACACCCTGCTGGTGCTACGGCTCGGAAACTATGGATATGGATACACGCACGATAAAGGCAGTATGGGGCTTTAACGGCACGGAGCGCCCGGGTGCGGTATACCTTGCATCGGTGCTTGCTACCCACGCGCAGAAGGGCTTGCCTGCATTCGGCATCTATGGTAAGGACGTGCAGGAGGCTGACGATAAGGAGATACCCGAGGACGTAAAGGAAAAGCTGCTCCGTTTTGGCAGGGCTGCTGTTGCGGCGGCGACTATGAGGGGCAAGTCATATTTGCAGATAGGCTCTATCACAATGGGTATAGGCGGCTCTATCATAAGCCCCGAATTTATCGAGGAATACTTGGGTATGCGCGTTGAGAGCGTTGACGAGGTAGAGATAATCAGACGAATGACCGAGGGCATCTATGACGAGGAGGAGTACAAAAAGGCACTTGCATGGACTAAGGAAAAGTGCATAGAGGGCTTTGACAAGAACCCCGAGGAGGTACAGAAGAGCCGCGAGGTTAAGGACGAACAGTGGGAGTTCGTTGTAAAGATGATGTGCATCATAAAAGACCTTATGAACGGCAATGACAAGCTGCCAAAGGGCTGCGAGGAGGAGGCAGTAGGCCACAACGCTATCGCCGCAGGATTCCAGGGGCAGAGGCAGTGGACGGACTTTTACCCCAACTGCGATTTCCCCGAGGCTATGCTCAACACCACATTTGACTGGAACGGTGCGCGCGAGCCTTACATTCTTGCAACAGAGAATGACGTATTAAACGGCCTCGGAATGCTGTTCTTAAAGCTTTTAACAAACCGTGCGCAGATATTTGCCGATGTTCGTACCTACTGGTCACCCGAGGCTGTAAAGAGGGCGACCGGCTACGATATCGAGGGCAGGGCTAAGGATGCCGGCGGCTTTATCCACCTTATAAATTCGGGTGCTGCCTGCCTTGATGCAAACGGCGGCGCTAAGGACGAAAACGGAAACAGTGTTATGAAACCGTGGTATGAGATAAACGACAAGGATATCGACGCTATCATGGCAAAAACGACATGGAACCCTGCCGACCTCGGCTATTTCAGGGGCGGCGGTTATTCATCAAGATTTGTTACCGACTGCGAGATGCCTGCAACTATGATAAGACTTAATTTAGTTAAGGGCTTGGGGCCTATGCTGCAAATCTGCGAGGGCTATACAGTCAAGCTGCCCGATGAGGTAAACGACAAGCTCTGGAAGAGAACTGACTACACATGGCCTTGCACATGGTTTGCTCCCATAACCGACGGCAAGGAGGGCAGCCCCTTCAGGACAGCCTATGACGTTATGAATAACTGGGGCGCTAACCACGGCGCTATCAGCTACGGCCACGTTGGTGCTGATCTTATCACGCTTGCATCAATTCTGAGAATACCCGTTGCTATGCACAACGTAAAGCAAAGCGACATCTTCCGCCCTGCTGCATGGAATGCATTCGGCATGGACAAGGAGGGCGCAGATTTCAGAGCGTGTGCAAATTACGGGCCGCTTTATAAATAATTATGGTATCGCTTTAAGCGAGGGCGCGGTGAACAAGTGCTCCCTGTCATAACACTCTCCGCGTGCCGTATAAAATAAGACATAATAAAAGAGGTATCTCCTGCGCGATGATTTTAGAATAAACCGCGCAGCGATACCTCTTTTTGGTTTACTGTTTACTTTGTTCCTACTACCACCATTACAGCCACATTGCCGCTGCTGTCGGTATTTACAAATATCAGCTCGCCCGTTTCGTCATCAAGACTGATAACGCAGCTCTCGGCATTGCCGTCGGTAAGCTTTGTAAGGTCAAGCCCCATTTTATCGGCAAGCTCTGCTATCTCGCCGCTGTCGTCAACGCCTATGACCTCGCCCCTTATCTCGGTAACGGCCTCGAATATCACCCAGTCAAGAAACTGCGAAAGCTTTTGGTTTATAGAAAAATCAAGCGACTTGCCCGAAAGCGTGCCAAGATAAACATCGGGGTCATCACTTTCCATATCGTGCCTGAAAATGCAGGCGAGCCTGTCGCCGCTCGTGCCGATGATAAATGCAGGCTCCTCCCCGTCGATACGGGATATGTATGAGGGCGAGAACACCCTGCTCTTAGCGCCTATGTCAAAGCCCGAGCTTGCAAGATAAAGCTCCTCCAAGGCTTTTGGAAAGCTTATCCCGAGCCTGCTTTCGGTGTTTGTGAGTATCGTTTTATCAACACCCCTGCTGTCACTTAAGAGCGCTGCCGCCCTTGCGGCTGTAATATTATACTGCTTTGCCATAGTTTATTCCCTCCGATTCAGCTTAAAACTAACGCCCTTATTCACTCATAAGGGCGCATTTTTCTATGCTTATTATAGCACAGACACCTGTATTTGTCAATAGCCGCCATTTATCGACTGTAAACTCAAATGCCCAGCCCCTCAAAGGCCTCCTCAAGTACCTTTGCGGAGGAGAGGAACTTGCTCTTTTCCTCGTCGGTAAGCTCAAGCTCAACTATCTCCTTGACACCGTTTCTGCCGATAATGCTCGGCACGCCGATGAATACACCCTTTGTGCCGTACTCGCCCGAAAGCTTTGCAGAAACGGTAAGCACGCTGTTTTCATCACCTAAGATCGCCTTGACTATTCTTGTAAGGGCAATGCCTATGCCGTAGTAGGTAGCGCTCTTAGCCTCGATTATCTTGTAGGCGGCTGTGCGGACCTCCTCCTCTATCCTCTGCATTCCCTCGTAGGTGTAGCCGTTCTTTTCATCATCTAAAATGCCCTGAACGCGCTTTGTTGCAAGCATTACCTGCGAGAGCGGAACGAACTCGGAATCGCCATGCTCGCCTATGACGTATGCGTGAATGTTTTTAGGGTCAACGGTAAAGTAATCGCCTAAAAGATAGCGCAGCCTTGCAGTATCAAGGCTCGTGCCCGTGCCGATGACCTTAGATGCGCCAAAGCGCGAAAGCTCATATGTCACCCTTGTCATAATGTCAACGGGGTTGGTCGCAACAACGAATATGCCGTCAAAGCCCGATTTTACAACGGGGGTGATGATAGAGCGGAAGACCTCGGTGTTGCGCTTTAAAAGGTCAAGGCGCGTTTCACCCTCCTTTTGCGCTACACCTGCGGCGATAACTACTATGTCAGCGTCCTTGCAGTCGCTGTATTCGCCGCGGTATATCTTCATATTTGATTTAGCAAAGGCAAGCCCGTGGTTTAAGTCCATAGCCTCGCCCTCAGCCCTTTTCTTGTTTAAGTCGATAAGCACAAGCTCGTTGCATATACCGCCCTGATTAACGAGAGAGTAAGCAAAGCTCATTCCTACCATGCCCGTGCCGATGAGCACGACCTTTCTTTTATCGGTGTTCATATATTTATCCTCCTGATCCTATTATTATATCAAGAATATTATACCAAATTACTCTGATTTTGTCAACCAAAGAAAAGTTGATAAATGCTTTTGTGACGCATAAAAATTTCATGATAAAAGTATTCAAATATGTTGTTTGCTACGGTAAGCCAGAATGTATAGATAATTATTATCAGAATGACCGCAAAGCGCATATATGAACGCTGCTCTTTATGAGTTTTGAGCGGCTTTACAAAGAAAATCATCACCGCCGCAGCCCTGACCGAGCCGAGCAGCAAAAACTCAGTTTGCAGATCTGTCAGGTGAGGGAAAAGCCTTCCGCCGCACATTGCCGCCCAGCACATAAAGGCATAATTGACAGCTAAAAACCACAAAAACAGCAATGCTTTTTTATTCCTGAGAGCCTTCATATGATCACTCCTCACCACACAACTATCGACGATGCGAAGAGCCACGGAGTTGTTATTATCGCAAAGGCAAGGGCGAACCACCTGCGCTCGCGCTCATCGTCAAATGTCTTTTTAAAGGCTTTTTTACTGTCAAAGATGTATATAAGCACCGATGACAGCACCATACAAGCCGCCACGCACAAAACCGCCAAAGGGTTGACCCACGGGTTTAGCATTATCGCCGAGGCGGCCTTGTGAGCGCCTGCTGCATCAAGCAGCACATCAAGAATGATAAGCACAGCGCCGCCTATTATATCGGCAAGCATTCCGAAAGCCCACACCTTTAAAATGCAGCTTTTCCATATTTCCTTTTTATTTTGCTTTTTCTTTATTTTGAGCAAAACCGCCAAAACTATGCTGTCGATAAGAAAATTGCCTGCAAGTGTCGGCAGCCACATAACGGGCAGAGCGAGCAGCAGCCACAGCGGCATTATCATATTGTAAAGACGAACCTCATTTTTCATTTTGCGTTCTCCCTTTCGTATTCAGCCGCCGCAGCCTTTGCAGCATCAAGGTCGAATGACGAGAAAATGTGCCTGTCATCATCTGTCAGCACCCTGTAGTGGCGCGAGATATAGTTTCGTTGGATATGCCAGCCGTCACCCTCCTCCACCTTTTCCCACCATACGCGGCCGCCCATGGTTTTCGGGTATTTGGGCGCTGCCTTTTCAAAGGCGAGGGCTTTTAGGATATCCTGCATATCGCCGCCGAAGGTGTTTTGCAGCACCTGGCTCTCTGAAAAGAGCGAGCAAAGCGCCACCGCCCCCGTCCACCCGAGCGAGCCGCGCTCCTTTTCTATCCCGACAAGGGTCTTTTTCGATATACCTATACAAGCCGCCATACTATCCTGAGTAAGCTCATATTCTGTTCTTACAAGCCTTAAAAGCCCGTCGGTTTTATTTATAAATTCAAGTCTTGTCATGGTAAAATCTCTCCTTTAGTGTAATTTTACACTATTTGGGCAGTTTTGTCAAGACTTTTTTAAAAAAATCGATTTTTTTTCAAAAACCCCTTGACAAACTCGCCGCGATGTGCTATACTATGTCTTGGTTAGTTGATACTAACTTTTATTTTAAGGCTTACGGTTAGTTATATCTAACCTTTTCTTTAACAATAACAGTTAGCTAATCCTAACCCGAATATTCACCCCTGATGCGCATATAATAAGCGAAAAGGAGAAATAAAAATGTCAGTTAATGATAAACGTGAACTTGATAAAAAGCTTGCATTTAACTCGGCTCCTGCGCTTTTGGGAATAAAATGTGCGAGCCTGCTCTCGCTCGGGGCGCAGTGGTTTGAGGTGAGTGAGTATGCAAAACAGTTTAATGAGCGCGTAAAAAGCCGCGGACTTAAGATAAGACTCTTGTGTGAATGCCGCAATCGTGTGCTTTTGTTTGTGTATAATGAAAAATTGCTTAAGACAAGGCTTGCGGATAAGCGCGCGCAAAAGCTGCTTTGTGAGTGTGGGTATGATAAGTCGCTCACGTTAGAGGGGTACCTTGACAGACTTTCCGAAAGGATAAGCTGCGGCGGTGATTTTCCGCATGAGATAGGGATCTTTCTCGGCTACCCCGTTGATGATGTTCTCGGCTTTATCGAAAACGAGGGAGAGAATTTCAAGCTCTGCGGCTGCTGGAAGGTCTATTCCGACACCGAGGGCGCGGTAAGAGCATTTAAAAGCTATGACAGATGCAGAGAGCATTTGTGCAGTAAACTCAGCAAAGGCCTTGATATCTATCAGGCACTTGGCATAAAATAATTAGGAGGAACAGGTTATGAAAACAGCAGTTATTTATTGGAGCGGTACAGGCAATACGGAGGCTATGGCAAACGCTGTAGCTGAGGGCGCAGGAGTAAGCGCTGTTGCAGTATCGGATTTCAGCGGCGACGTAGCAGAGTATGACGCACTCGCACTCGGCTGCCCTGCAATGGGTGCAGAGGAGCTGGAGGAGAGCGAATTCGAGCCTTTCTTCGCATCAATAGAGGGCAAGATAAGCGGCAAGAAGATAGCTATTTTCGGCTCATATGACTGGGGCGACGGCGAATGGATGAGACTTTGGGCTGACAGAGTAAAGGCAGCAGGTGCAGAGGTCGTAGGCGGCGAAGGACTTATCGCCAACAACACCCCCGACGATGACGCTTTGGCAAAATGCAAGGCTCTCGGCGAGCAGCTTAAGTAATTATGAGCGAGCAGAAAAAGGAAGTACACGCCTCGGGTGAGGATTACTTAGAGGCGATACTGATGATATCCGAAAGAGCTTTCGGAACGGTAAGGAGCGTTGATGTCGCAAAGGAGCTTGGCGTTACCAAGCCCAGCGTGTCAAACGCTATGAAGATACTTAAAAACGGCGGCTATATAACCGTCGAGGATAACGGGCTTATAAGGCTTACAGATGCAGGCAGCGAGATAGCCGAGCGCACCTATGAAAAGCATAAGGTGCTGACTCAGTGGCTTGAATACTTAGGCGTTGACCCCAAGATCGCCGCGGAGGATGCCTGCCGAATAGAGCACGTCATCTCAAAGGAGAGCTTTGATAAGCTAAAGCTCCACCTCTCCGATGTTCACGGTCTTAAGATCGAGGGCTGAGGACACTTAAATTATGTAAACGTCATAAATATAATATTCTTCTCAAATCAAAGCGCCCCTGCTGTAATGGCAGGGGTGTCTTTGTGTGTGCGTAAAAGAAAAAGAGGTAAGAATGTGCGTGAAAATAGCATTTCTTACCTCTTTTTTGTCATATTACGCAGTCAAGCGCTAAGGATAAAAGCTCGCGGTCGCCCTCTTTTCTGTCGCTTAGGTATGTGATAACTGCATTTTTTTCGGGGAAAACTATGCATTTTTGCCCCCACTTGCCGCTTATGTAAAAGCAGCTATCTCTTACCCAGAAAAAATACCCGTATCCCTCGCCGTCGGCGGATATCTGCTTACTCACAGCAGCAGAGAGATAGCCGTCCTCGCGCGCGTTTTTAAGAAGAAAGTCACCTATCAGATAAAGCTCCCCACAGCTAAGCTGCATACCGCTCGCCCCGTAGAAATAGCCCTCGGGGGTGTGAGAGAAAACGGGGCGCGAAATGCCAAGTCTTGAAAAGAGCTTACTGTCAAGAAAATCATCAAGCAGCTCGTCCGCGGCATTCTGCGCGGCAATGCCGACGAGCAGGGCAGGGAAGTTTGAGTAGCAAAAGGCAGGCGGCTGCGCATAGTCGATATTGGCTGATAGCGCCTGCTCTATCCAGCCGCTTTCCCCCTCGGGGCGGAATGGGTAGCCTTTAAGCGACATAGTTAAAAACCGCGTTATCGGCAGCCTTTCAAAACTCTCACGTTTATTTTTCGGGATAAATCCAAGCTGCTGCGCCGTCAGATATTTTGCAAGCGGTGCTGCCTTGTCGATTTTCCCCTCGGCCGAGAGCAGTCCTACACCAATGCTCAGCACGGATTTTGTTGCCGAATATATAGGTCTGCGAGTATCGGGGTCAAGGCAGAAAAGCTCCCTGCCGTCTTTAACGATCATAAGTGAGCAGACGCGGTTTTCTTTATCAAGTGCGTAGTTTATAAGTTTTTGCATAGTTTTTTCCTTTCTGCAAGATAAATCGGAGCTTGTGGAGGTGTGCGCGTTGCGAAGGGGTTCGGGGGCGACCGCAAAGCCCCCGAAAAAAGGCGCGCGACTTGCTTTGACCCAAACTTAGCTTTGAGCGTAAGCAAATATAAAAAGCTTGTGGGACGAACTAAGCTAATTATAAGGCTACAGTTAGTTCGCGCCTTTGTCGGGGGGCTTTCCGGTCGCCCCCCGTACCCCCTTCGGGTTCGCATCGGCAAAGCCCCACAAACTCCGATTTCCCTGACTATCCCTTATAAAAACCGCAGGAGAAACTATCCCCTGCGGTAAGCTTTTATAATCCTTTGGCGTCTTTTAGCGTAATGCCCTTGTCGCCTAATTTCATGGCATGATCAAGCCCTACGAACTTGCCGCTTTCCTGCCATAGAACTTCCTTTACAAAGCCGTATTTCTCATCGTCCCATGTGGTGAAGTCATCAAGCACAAGGCCGCCCGTGTCGCCCGAGTTTGCGTTAAAGCACCAGAATGTGTGGTTTAAGTGGTTGTCCTTGATGAGCTTTCTCATGTAGGTCATCCATGTAAGGTTCGGCTCTTTCATAAAGCCGCCCCATTCGCCGATGAGCAGCGGTGCTGTCTTTGTATCGTGAATGTAGAACCAGTTGTCCTTCCAGCAGTCCTTCATAAGGCTCTCAAAGGTGTATGTTCCCTCAAACCACGGCTGCTCGTAAACTGTCGGGCCGTAATCGTGCGGCGAGTAGACAAGCTTGTCCTGATATTTGCCGAGGTCAACGGGGTAGTCTTTAACGCCCCTTAAGTTACCGCCCCACCAGTTGAAGTAGTAGTCATCATTATCTGTCGAGCTGTAGTCGCCGTTTTTCTTTATGTCTTTAGGGTATATCTCCGTGCCCTCTACCATTATAAGTACATTCGGGTTTTTGGCAAGCACCTTGCCTGCTGCCACCTCTGCGGTATTCTTCCAGTTGTTTTTATCCTTTGAATCGTTCCATATCGCGGCGCTGTCGCCCTCGTTGGGCTTGCCGTGCGGCTCGTTTTTAAGGTCAAATGCGATTATGGTATCATTCTTTTTGTATCTGTCCGCCGCCCATTCAAGTGCCGCGTAATACTGATCCTCGCTTACTCTGTCGGTATACCAAAGGTTTGCATTGTGCCCCGATGCATCTGTATTTGCCGAGTGTATATCAAGCATTACCTTAAGGCCGTTATCCTCCGCAAGCTTTAGGAAATACTCAAATATCTCCAGGCTGTTCATGGAATTTAATTCCTCATTGTAGGCATTGTTGTAGTTTGCCTTCGGATATTCACCTGCTGCCCAGTTGTTTAAAAGCTCCGCCGAGATAGGAACTCTTATAAGGTTAAAGCCGTGGTCTGCTATCGCCTTTACAGAGGGTGCGAGCTGGCTGTTCCAGAGCCCGTCAAAGGTGTTTGTGCCCGTGTTGTAGCCAAACCAGTTTACACCTGTGAGCCATACCTGCTTGCCGTCCTTGTCAAGTATCTTGTTGCCGTCTGTATGCAGCCAGTCATCGCCCTGAACGGCGTTCTTGTTCCTTGTCAGCAGCGTCTTGACATCTGCCGTCGCCGCGCCGCCGTTATTGTTGTTATTATTCTGGCCATTGTTATTCTGCTGATTATTGTTATTATTCTGCGCGTTCTGGTCAACCTTGCCTTTGGTGAGCGTGCAGTCCTTTCCGTTAAGCTTTGCGCTCTTGATGTTAAGCGCCGACGAGGTGCCTATATTGCAGCCTATCACCTGTGCGCCGCCTGCCGGTATCTCACCGTTGTAGTCGGCATTTGTTATCGTCAGCGTGCTGCCCTTAACAGTCCACGTTCCGTTCCAGCCCTCGGCGCTCTTTAGCCCGTCAATGTCAAGCGTCAGCGTCCAGCCGTTTATCGCAGATGATGTGTTGTTTTCTATTTTCAGTTCAAGCCCTGCCATCTGCACGCCGCTGTTTTCCCAGCCGTTGCCGACATTGTATACTACGCCGTAGCCGTCGCTCTTTTTGCTATCATTTTCAGAAGAGCTGTCGTCCTTAGATGAGCTTTCATCTTGTGACGAGCTGTCCTCTTTCGATGAGCTGTCAGGCTCGGACGAGCTTTCATCATCAGCCGAGGTATCATCACCTCCTACGGGCAGGCCGCCTGCGCTCTCCTCAGAAGATGTATCATCACCGCCCTTGCTGCTCTCGCTTGCTGCCGCAGAGGACGAGCTGCCGCTGTCAGCCCCCGATGAGCTGTCATCATCTCCCTTTGCATTATGTATAAGCACCACCGCCGCGATTATCGCCGCTGCAAGCACATCAAACGCTATAAATGCCGCAAGCAGGCGCTTTTTCTTGGCACTGTCCATTCCCGGCGGTACTGCGCCGCCGCGCGCAAGCTCCTTAGGCTTTGTATGCTCTTCCTTAGCCGTTTCCTCGGGGGCAGGCTCGCTTACCTGCTCTGCAGCAGGCTCACTTTCGGGCGAGGGTGTCTGTTCGGGGGTAAGCTTATTTTCATCGCTCATATTATTTTCCTCCAAAAATTTTGTTTTATAAATCAGAATTTGTGGGGCAAAGCCCCACAAGCAATGAATAATGAAGAATGAATAGTGAATAATGAATAATTATTGTGTCAGCTTTGCTGACAAGCCCCATATTGGGCTTATTGGGGTGGCGAAAATGCCGATTATAGGTAATATCA
>JAGBNQ010000042.1 GCA_017634275.1 Ruminococcus sp.
CGTTGCGTCTTTACAAGCCCGAATGGGCATCAGTCGGCGCGAGCCGACACAATAATTATTCATTATTCACTATTCATTATTCATTATTCATTGCTTGTGGGGCAAAGCCCCACAAATTCCGATTTATCTTAAATATCAATAAGCCCCAGTGCGCGCATGGATCTTATTTCATTTCCGCATACCACAAAGTGGTCAATAAGATGTACGCCAATAGGCTCTATCATCTGCCGAAAGCGCCTTGTGACGATAACATCGTTCTGCGAGGGCTTTGCATCACCGTTTGTGTGATTGTGTGCGATCATGACATTTGTTGAAACAGATGTCGTTATGATGTTCATGGCCTTTTTGAGATCTATCACTGCTCTGTCGGGCAGGCCTCTGCCTATCTCGTGGGGGGCGGAAAGGCGGCCGTGCTTGTCAACAAGAATGAGCTTTGCACACTCCTCCGTTTCGCCCGAGAACTGATATATCATATAATCCTCAAGCGCCGCGGAGTTTGAAACAAGTATCTGCTTTTGCATCTCAACGTTATATTTTGCGCAAAGCCGCATTAGCATCTTAAGGTAAAGTGCTGCCTGATCGCCGAGCCCCTTGCAGGCGACAAGCTCTGAATAGGGCGCATTGAGCACCCCCGAAAAGCCGCCGAATTTCTTTATAAGGCTATGAGAAAGCTCATTTATATCCCCTCTCGGGATAACGTAATAAAGCAGCATTTCAAGTATCTCGTGATCCGAAAAGCTCTGAAACGAGAGCGTTTTGGCAAATTTCTGCCTGACGCGCTCTCTATGCCCCGTGTGAGGGGGCTGTTCGGGCTTTTTTGCAGCAGCCCTTTGCTCTTTTTCGGGCGAAGGCTTTTTTGTCTGCTGCATGGGGGCAGGCTTATCGGGCTCGCTCATAACGCTTAGGTTATCAAGCAGGTCATCAAGAATGCTTTCCGAGTAGGAATTGTCAACAAGCTTTTCCTCGTCCTTTTTACTCATTGTAAACTCCTTGAATAGCCTCGATTATCTCCTTGGGATCCCACACATTTGAGAAATCCTCATTGACAACAGATGACCTCATAAGCAGGCCGAAGTTCTCGCCGTCGCCGAAAAATGCGTTATTATCCCACCATATGCAGGGAACGCCTGCTGCCTTTGCGGCCTCTAAGTAATATGTAACGCAGTCAACTCTGTCCTGCACGTTGAAATTCTTATTGACGCTGCCGAACTCGCCGACGATAACGGGTATCTCCTTTGAGAGGAAAAGCGTTTTGAGGTTAGTAAAGAGGCTGTCGATAACACCTCCGTCTGTCGCGGCATTAAACTTATCGGTGCCCTTTGTGTCAAGCGCAAAGGAATAGGGCAGATAAGCGTGAACGGAGATTATAAGGTTCTTATCATTCTCGTTCGGGAGTTTTAAGTCCTTCATTACATTGTAATCGCTCGATGCGGCATAGGGGGTTATCATAAGGCATCTCTTGTCATTATTTCCGCCCGATGCCCTTACGGTATCGTAGAATACCTGCTCATATTCGTTTACTATCTCTCTTGATGCAGGTGTTCCGCCCGTCCATTCCTGGGCAGTACCTCTTAAGCGCGGCTCGTTGAGCCCCTCAAAGATAAGATGCTCGTCATACCCCTTGAATTCATCGGCTATCTGACCCCAGAGGGCTTTGAGCTGTTCCTTGTCCTGCTCCTTATCCTCCTCCTTGGGGAAATACCATTCCTCATGGTGGGTATTTAAGATAACGTACATATCATTATCTATGCCGTAGTCAACTACCTCTCTTACTCTGTCCATCCATGCGGAGTCAACGGTGTAGTCATCGCTCATATGCGTGCCCCACGAAACGGGTATCCTCACCACATTAAAGCCTGCGTCCTTAACGGCATCTATCATAAGCTTTGTGGTAACGGGGTTGCCCCATGATGTTTCAGCGGTAACGTCATTTGCGTTTGTCGCATCAAGCGTATTTCCGAGGTTCCAGCCGACCTTCATATCCTTAACAAGCTCCCACGCGGTCGTGTCCTTAAAGGGCTTTACAGTATCGTCCTTTTCCTTTTTCTGCTCGCCGCTGCCGCTGTCGCTTGTCTGCGAGGAGGCGCTGCTGTCAGCAGAGGACGATGATGAGCTGCTGTCGCCGCAGCCTGCGAGTATTCCCATACAAAGCGACATCGAAACTGCCGCCGCAAGAATTTTTCTAAGCGTCATAAATTATCATTCCTTCCCGTCGGGATAGATTATCCCGGCAATCGTGTTATTCTTTATAGCTTTTACATAATCATCAATGCTCATAAGCGGCTTATCTGTATAAATGCCGCTGAGCTTGTTCCACCAGGTATGGTGGTTATCGCTGCCGCCCGCCTGCACAAAGCCGTACTGCTCGGCAAACCACTTAGCGCGGTCGTTATAGACCTGCTCGGCATTGCCGCCGTTATACACCTCAACGCCGTCTATCCACTGAGGAACGAGCTTTATCTCCTGCAAATAGCCTGCCTCGCGGAAGGGGTGGGCATGAATAAGCACCGCGCCCGACTCATGTGCAAGCTTTGAAAAATCGTAGAAATTAAGCTCCATACACTCGGGGTGGGCGAGCAGCCAATCTCTGCCGAGCCCGTAGGTGAGGATATCAGCGCCCCAGTGGCAATACTCAAAGCCGAAAAACACCTTGAGCCCTATCCTGTCGCCCTCGGCCTTTGCGGCCTCGTAGCCCGACATGAACATATCGACCTTTTTCTCCCAGTCATCGCAGTCCTTTATCTCCTGATGACAGTTGCCGTTTAAAAAGTGGTCGGTTATGATTATACCGTCATAGCCAAGCTCCTTATATCTGTCAGCCTGCTCCTTGCCTGTTGCGGAGGCGCAGGCGCTTGTTTCGGCGGTGTGCATATGCGTTTCGTACTTAAACATTTACTCTATTCCCCTTGCTATTACCTCTAAGCACATTCTTCCGTTATGGTAGGGGCATTTCCACGGGCCTACCTGCTCCTTGTATTCTCTTGCCTTGCCGTCAGGCTCTACCTCGGAGAACCACTCACCGCCCTCGCGTTTATCTATCACGTCCTTTTTGACGTATTCCCAAACGCCCTTAGCGGTATCAAGAAAGCTTTTATCACCGCTGTTCTGATAAGCGTTTATAAAGCCGACTATCGCCTCAGCCTGCACCCACCATACGCGCGTGCGGTCGATCTTATCATTCTCGCGCTCGTTTTTCATAGCGCCGTCTGTATCTATTGCAAGCTTTTGGATATTTCTTGCTATTTTTACATTTATGTCCTTAAACCTCTCGATAAGCTCGCTATCGCCAATCACCTTGCAGGCGCGGTCAACAAGCCATGTCGCCTCGATATCATGGCCAAAGGAGTGGATATCTCCGACAAGCTCGAATTTCTCATTAAAGAACACCTTAAGCGCATCGGTATTAGGGTCATAAACGATATCCGACATCTGTGAGAGCAGAAAACGCAGGCGCTTTTCAACTCTTTCGTTATGCTCTGCCCTCAAAAGCTCGGTGTAGGCCTCGATAAGGTGCAAAACGGTATTCATAGTCTTATCAGCCTTAAGGCCGTTTTCGCTTAAGGCCTCGTTGTCGATAAGTTTCCAATCGACAGAAAACGCCTCACCATAGCCGTATTCATCAAGCGTGTTTTCCTCGATATCAGAAAAGAGCTTATAGGCAAGGTCAAGAGCGAACCTATCACCGAAAGCATTGTAGTATGCCGACAGCGCGTAGATACAAAATGCGATATTATAGGTGTGTTTCATCGTATCAACGGGCTTGCCCTTATAGTCGCACATCCAGTAAACGCCGCCGTTTTCATAGTCGATGCAGTTATTTTTTACAAACTCAAATGCGTGGAAGGCATATTCTCTTAAGGCTTCAATCTTAAGTATCTCATACGCGTGGGAATAAAACCACAAAATACGCGCGTGGAGTATAACGCCCTTATCTGCCTTTTTATCAAGCTCCAGAGCGTTGCTCATAAAGCCGTAAAAGCCGCCGTTTTCCTCGTCCTTAAGGGCTGACCAGAAGGGGATTATATGTGTGGTGAGTTCTCTTTTTATTTCGTCGATCATTTTAATGTTCTCCAATCTATTCGGTTATGCGTCTTGATTCCATATAGTAGCGCTTATCCCATGCGTGCCCCATTGAGAAGGTCTTTCTCGGGAGCGCGCCGTCTGCGATAACAGTCGGGAAAAGCTCGTTTTTACCCATATCGGGGAGGATAAAGCCTACAGCATTATCCTGCGCTGAAAGCTTATCGACCACCTCTGTGCCGTGGATATAATCGACCTCGCCGCCTATTTCGGGCAATAATTTATCAAGTGCAGTCTGCAAAGAGCCTACCGACAGCTTTGAAAGGGGCGAGTGGATATATTTATCAGTATGCTCACCGTTTTTGACCACCGTTATTTTCTGCTGTGCAGGCTCATCGGAAAGGGCGAGCGTTTTGGTAAGTGCGTCCATAAGCGCATCGGTATCGGTATTTGTAACAATGCGGTGGATAGCCTCAAATTCAAGTGCGGGGGAATGCAAATTGACTATCTCGCAAAGGGCAAAGCGCGCAGGGTGGGCTGACATATCCTTGTCGGGGTTTGCCGCCTTAAGCTCCTCATAATAAGCCTTAGCGGTAGCAAGAGAATGGTTGCCGTCGCCCATAGCGTAGAGCAGCACGGGGGTATCCTTAAGCCCATAGCGCTTTTCAAAGCTCTCCTTATCGCCAAGCTTATCAAGTGCCGACAAAACCGCCGCCTTGCTCTTTTCATCAAGCAGATAGCCCGTTATATGGCCGCCTTTTTTGGAAAGGTCGGTATCATACACCTTTTCAAAGCCTGCTTTTTTGCGATCTAACGGCTCGATAACGCTTTCCCCCTCATCGTCAATAAGTATCATTATATGAGAAAGCTCGATATCAGCGCCGCGCCTTACCTTTAAGCGCGGAGGGATACGCTCGATAACCGTCGCCTCAGTAGCCCTTACAGACGAGGACGAGCCCTTGCTGTAGTCATATTCCTCAAGGTCGATACAGCCGACGATGCCTGCCCTTACCTTGCCGTCATTCTGAGTGCGCTCTATATAGATAAGCGCATCTTTATACTCGGTGAAGATACCGCTTGTTATATACTCTTTCATTTTGCTGTGGATATCATCTATGCGCTTGTCAACATCGCTCTGCCCTAAGTAAACCTCGGGCAGGATAAGGTCAAGTGCGCTCGGCTTTCCCAAAACTGTTTTTTCAAGGTCAGCCCAATAATCGGGCTCTGATGTATACTGGTCGCAGGCAACTACCGCCCACTTTTCCATATCCGTATCCTTCGGCAGCAAAATATCTGCCGGCCTGAATGCTGTCATTATCTTACCTCCTTTAAAAGCCCCTTAAACGTTTTCATTTTCCAAACTCTAAAATAGGACGGCATAACTACGCCGTCCTATCCTTTGTAAAATTATAATATCTCGTCGCCGTTTTCGTCATACCTGCGCTCTGTCTGAGTCTTCTCCTCAGCCTTTTCCTCAGCCTTGGGCGGATTTGGCTCAACAAGGTCAAGATCCTCGACATCATCTTCATCATCGGCAGGCTTTGTCTGCTCCTCGATCTTAGCCTGAGTTTCCTCATTAAAGTTAGCAGCGCCGTGGCACTTCTTATACTTCTTGCCGCTGCCGCACGGGCAGGGGTCATTAGGGCCTACCTTTTTGCCCTTTCTTCTGATAACCGTGTGGTTAGCCGTGCTGTCCTTAAGCACCTGCTCGCGCTGAGGTGCCTGACCCTCGCGCCTTACCTGAATGGTAAAGAGCGTTCTTACAGTATCCTCCCTGATAGAGTCTACCATAGCATCGAACATCTCAAAGCCTTCCATTCTGTACTCAACAACGGGGTTTCTCTGACCGTAGGATCTTAGCACGATACCGCGCTTTAACTCGTCCATATCGTCGATATGAGCCATCCACTTTGTATCAACTACCTTTAACAGCACAACTCTCTCGATCTCACGAAGCAGCTCGCCGCCGAGATCCTCCTCGCGCTTTTCGTAGATAGCGAGTGCCCTGTCCTGCAGCATCTTAAGGATATCGGCCTTGCTGATATCGTCAAGCTCCTGGCTTGTGTAGTTAAAGTCATCATCAACGGTAATAAGCCCCATAAGCTGATCCTTAAGGCCTTCAAGGTTCCAGTTATCCTTGATATCCTCCTCGCCTATATACATATTTACTGTTGTTTCCACAAAGTCCTTTATCATATTAAGGATATAATCGTGGATATCCTCGCCGTCAAGCACCTTTCCTCTCTGGCCGTAGATTATCTCACGCTGGGTGTTCATAACATCATCGTAGTTAAGTACGTTCTTTCTGATGTTGAAGTTTCTGCCCTCGATCTTCTTCTGTGATGATGCGATAACGCTTGTGAGCATTCTGCTCTCGATAGGCATATTCTCATCGACCTTAAGAGTATTCATCATGCCCGTAACTCTGTCACCGCCGAAGATCCTCATAAGGTCATCTTCAAGGGAAAGGTAGAAACGGCTCTCGCCCGGGTCGCCCTGACGGCCTGAACGTCCTCTTAGCTGGTTATCTATACGTCTTGACTCGTGGCGTTCTGTACCGATGATGAAAAGTCCGCCTGCCTCCTTGACAGCCTCTGCCTTTTCCTTGACCTCGGCATCAAATTTCTCATAGAACTTCTTATATTTTTCTCTTGCCTCGATGATAGTCGGGTCTTCAGTCTCAGCAAAGCCCGTAGCGTCAACTATCACCTGCTCCTCATAGCCGAGCTTTCTCATCTCAGCCATAGCAAGGTACTCAGCGTTACCGCCGAGGATAATATCGGTACCACGGCCTGCCATGTTGGTAGCGATAGTTACAGAGCCGTACTTACCTGCCTGAGCGACTATCTGCGCCTCTTTTTCATGATACTTAGCGTTTAGCACCTCATGCTTTACGCCCTTATTCTTAAGCAGGCGCGAGAGGTATTCACTCTTTTCGATCGAAACAGTACCCACAAGCACGGGCTGACCCTTTTTATTACACTCGATTATCTGCTCGATAACTGCGTTATACTTGCCCTTCTCGGTCTTGAACACAACGTCGGGGTGATCCTTTCTGATAACGGGGCGGTTTGTCGGCACCTCGATAACGTCAAGCTTATATATCTCTCTGAACTCGTCCTCCTCGGTAAGGGCTGTACCCGTCATACCCGAGAGCTTTGCGTAAAGTCTGAAATAGTTCTGATATGTAATGGTAGCGATAGTCTTGCTCTCGCGCATTACCTTAACGCCTTCCTTAGCCTCTATCGCCTGATGAAGGCCGTCATTAAAGCGTCTGCCGACCATAATACGGCCTGTGAACTCGTCAACGATAAGCACCTCGCCGTCCTTGACAACGTAGTCTACCTCGTTAGTCATTACGCCGTTAGCCTTTATTGCCTGATTGATATGGTGCAGAAGTGTCATATTATCAGCGTCCATAAGGTTGATAACGCCGAAGTGCTTTTCAGCCTTTTTAACGCCCTGCTTTGTAAGGGTCGCGGTACGCGCCTTTTCGTCTATGATATAGTCACCGTCATAGAGGGTATCGGTATCCTGCTTATCGTCTATCTCAACTACCTTTGTAGGCTTTAAGGTCTTAGCAAAAGCGTCTGCCTTCTGATATAGGTCGGTAGACTTATCGCCCTGACCCGAGATGATAAGCGGAGTTCTCGCCTCGTCGATAAGGATAGAATCGACCTCATCGACAACGGCAAAGGAATGCCCTCTCTGGACCTTATCCTTTTTATATATTACCATGTTATCACGCAGGTAGTCAAAGCCGAACTCGCTGTTTGTACCATAGGTGATATCGGCATTATAAGCCTCACGCTTTTCGTCCTTATCCATGCCGTTGAGAACACAGCCTATTGTACAGCCGAGAAAGCGGAAAACTCTGCCCATTTCCTCCGACTGGAACTTAGCGAGGTAATCGTTAACGGTAACAACATGAACGCCCTTGCCGTCAAGGCAGTTTGAATATGCCGCAAGGCACGCAACGAGAGTTTTACCTTCACCCGTTTTCATTTCGGCGATACGCCCCTGATGAAGAACAATAGCACCGATGATCTGCACGGGGTATGCCTTTTTGCCAAGAACACGGAAAGCCGCCTCACGGCACACCGCGAGCGCATCGGGCAGCGTATCATCAAGTGTGGAAAGCCCGTCTGAAAGCTTATCCTTCAAGATCTTAGTCTGCTCCCTCAGCTCATGGTCGCTCATGGGCTGGTATTTACTTTCCAGCTCCAGGACCTTATTCTTGATAGGCTCTATCCTTGCAAGCTCCTTTTTGGAGTAGTTGCCGAACATTTTATCAAATAAACCCATAAATCTAACCGTCCTTACTTTTTAAACACATAGTTTAAATTAAATTATAAAAACACACTATATATTATACTGCAACTACAGCTTTTTGTCAATGATTTTTGCAAAATATATTGATTTTATGAGCATATTATGTTATAATAATAAAAAAATCCATAGGAAGGTCTTAAATATGTCAACAACAACGAAAATCTTAATGGTGATAGCACTGATAGGCGCGATCATGGGCGGCATAGGCGTTCCCGATGCGATAAGGATATGGAAGGGTGACATTGACAGCACCGATGATGTAGCTATTGACAGTATGTCGGCAGGGCAGGTGATCGAAGGCGATATTGAGGTCGCCTACGATATAGTTGCTATGGGAAAGACGACGAAGAGATACGGGTTTATCCCCGTAAGCCGCTCAGAGTCGCCGTACTACATAGTTTCAAATTCAAAAAACAACTGCTATTATCTGATAGATGTCAGCACAAAGGACAAGCAGGACGAATTCAAAACGCTTATGGATCAGTCGTGGGAATACATGGACGGCAAGACCGACAAAGTGCCCGAAAAGGTACACATCACGGGCAAGGTCGGAATGATGCCCATAAAGGTGCAGGAGTTTTTAAAGGAATACTGCTTTGAATCGGGTATGTCCGATGACGAATATAAAAGCATGGTCGAAAGCACCCACTGCATCACAACAGAGGATCTCAGCATGATGAAATTCGCTCCGCCGATTATTTGCGGAGTATCGCTTATATGCCTGATAATTCTTCTTATCAGGAGTGCCGCATCTGCCAGAGCTATGAAAAAAAGCCTTGCAGGACGTACAGTAGTTCTTAACGAGGACGCAAAGGCAGGCATAGGGCAGAATGATGAGAACAAGCAGACAGATAGTTATGATATTTGACAAATTAAAGTATATATGCTATAATTAGGGCAGGCGCGCAGGATAATTATCAGACGCTGCCTTAACACAAAATATAACAAATAGGGGAGAGATAATATGAGCAGGCTGACTAAGGTACTACTTGTAGTAATGGTAATGGGGCTTATCGTAGGAGGAATAGGCGTTCCTGATGCGATAAAGCTATGGAAGGGCGACATTGACGAGATAGACTCTATCGAGGTGGGCAGTCTTAAGGCAGGGGAAATGTACGAGGGCGAGATATATGACACCTACGACATCATAGCCGAGGAAACATCTACACAGAGCTACGGCTTTATTCCCGTTAACAAGACGGTAACGCCATACTACCTTGTAGAGCTTGAAAACTGCTACGTTATAGTAGATGTTACGGTAAAGGACGATCAGAGCAAGTTTGAAAAGCTGCTTGACGAAACGTGGGATTACCTTGACGGCAAGACAGATGACAAGCCCACACCCGTAAAGATAAGCACCACCGCGCAGAAAATGCCCGACAAGGTAAAGGAATTTTTAAAGGAATACTGTGATGAATCGGGAATGAGCGAGGAGGAATACGCAAAATATGTTGAAGATTCCTACTGCTTAAAGACTATCGTTTACAAAAACACAAAGTTCATTCCGATAGTTGGTTTTGGCATAGCACTTTTATGTGCTGTGATACTCATAATCAAAAAAGTGACCTCACCGAAAATAGTAAATCTTTGATAACACACCGCGCTGTCAGCAAATGGCAGCGCGGTTTTTTGCTTACAAGCCCGAATGGGCATATCGTGCGCCCGCGGCGCACACCACAATTGTGCATTGTGCATTGTGAATTGTGCATTGATCCTGTGACCTTTGACATCAGTTTACGTCTGTTAAGGTGAAAGCGCTTTTAACAAAACTAAGAGGAAACTGACTATGAATGACAAAGATACTTACAAGCTGTTTTTTGAGAGAAATGAAAAGGCATTAAAGCTTGTTGACAAAGAATACGGAAGATATGCGCGCTTTATAGCGTCAAATATCCTCCCCTCGCCCGAGGACAGCGAGGAGGCGGTCAATGATGCCTACAACGCACTATGGAACAGCATTCCGCCAAACAAGCCCGACAGCCTTAAGGCTTACCTTGCAAAAACCGTCAAGAACATATCACTTGACAAGCTTAGAAAGCAAACGGCCGCAAAGCGCGGCGAGGGGCAGGCTGATGCCGCACTTGATGAGCTTGCCGAGGTGTTAAGAGATAGCTCCACGCCCGAAACGGAGCTTGACAAAAGGATATTGACCGAAACTGTAGGGCAGTTTGTGGGGGAGCTTGAGCCAAAAAGCAGAAAGCTCTTTTTACAAAGATACTGGTACCTGTGCAGCATAGCGCAGATAGCAAAGGAAAACAAAATGAGCGAGGGGGCTGTAAAAACGGCGCTCTACAGGCTGCGGCTGCGCTTGAAGGAACAGCTTGAAAGGGAGGGACTGCTATGAATGAAAAGGATTTATTTGACGCGGTAAATAATGTTGACGAGAGATTTATTTTAGAGGCCGCACCTGCGCAGACAAAGCATATCAGGCTAAGCCGTAAAGCTGTTGCGCTGTGCGCGGCGGCGGTGATAGCTGTCACGGGAACAGTTTCGGCGGTGGCGGTATACGGCGGCAAAATAGGAAAGTCGGCCAAAATCCTTACAAGCAATACGCCCGATGAAAAGGACATTGAAAACATAGAAAAGACCACCCTGCCATTTAACGGCGAGGTGCTTTGCGAGAGCTTTGAGGATATCGACTTTACCGTTGACGGAATTACAAGGACTCAGACCGACAGAGGAGAGCTATGGCTCACCGCCAAAAAAACAAACGGGGAGCGCTTTGAATGCCCCGATGATGAATACTATGTGCTTGCATACACTCTTGATCTTAATGCCGAGGGTTTAACGCTTGATATGAGCGATGAGCGCAACGTTTACTACAATGGCGCGCTTGCTATGAACAGGTGCGAGATAAACGATGACGGAACGCTTTCTGTAATGCTCGATATCTCTATGTGGGATGAGGATATGAGCGAGGTATATCTGGGGCTAAGTGACATCATAAGAATAAAGCGCGATGACTATTACACTATGGGTGAGGACGTTGAAAAGATAGCAGAGCTTATGGGAGATACCATTTACCCCGACGGCGGTTGGATATACAGCGCACTGAGAAACCGCGAGCTTTCGGGCGAGCTTATTGATGCAAAAGCAAGATACTCTGACAGCGCCGAGGCTTTTGAAAAGGCTTACACCGCCGTTTCGCGCGAAACCTACAGCGGCAGGCTGACACTGCGCGCACAGCTTAATGACAACGTAGTGAAAATTCCGCCCGAGCAGAATAATTTTGACGGCTACATCTCCATTACCGCCCTCGGGCTTGATATGAAACTGCCTGCTGAGAAGTTTATCAAAGCGCTCGGCTCACCCGAGCCCGAAAAGACAGAGTGGGAGGTCTACCACACCTACAAAGACCCGACAGTTGACCTGACGCTTGAAAACGGCGAAAAGCTGACACTTACAGCCACGCTTGAGACTGAGGACAACACCTATGTCCAAGACTACGCGACTATAGTAGGTGACATTCACGAAAGCGGCGCGGCCGCATACCTCTACGCTGAATTTGAAAGCACGGCAGACCCGTTTGCTGTTACAAAAATAGAGGTAAACGGCGTTGTCGTTTGGGAAAAGTAAGCACAAAAAAACGAGAACCCACGAGCGAGGGCGCGGCAAAGAGATTTTCGATGCACGGATTTATGCGCGCCCTCTAAAATAAGAAAGAAGAAATAATAAAGAATAAAGAATAATAAAGGTATCGCTGTGCGATGGATTTTAAATCATCAATCGGCGATACCTTTGCTTTATTATAATATCTTTTTAAGCCCGTATTTATGATGCCCCTTAACGCCAAAGCAATCCTCAAAGCAGACAAACACCTCGTAGCCGTTTGCTATATAAAAGCTAAGGTTTTGCTCGCCTGCCGTCCATAGGTAGGCCTGCTTACAGCCTGCGCTCCTTGCCCTTTCTTCAAGGGAGGATAAAAGCTCCGAGCCGATATGCTGCCGTCTTTTACCCTCACTTACCCACATATCCGAAATATAGAAAAGCTCATACTCCAAAAGCCCCGATGCATAGGCGGCTATATCTCCGCTTTCCCTTACTGCAAGCTCTATTCGCTCGCTTTCCCTTGGCGTGATGCCAAGGCCGCGGTCTGTATCGGCAAAATCCTCATATATCCTATCAAGCTCTGCTTTGGTTATTTTTATCTCTTCTATTTTCATACCATCACCCCTGCACACAGCAGAATTTATGTCAAATCATACAAATACACCAAGAAAATTTTTATATCAAAATAGTTTACAAAATCAGAAAAATATGCTATAATTTATTAACAAACTATTGTAATTCACCTAAGGAGGTCAAAATTTATGAGCGAGAAATTTACAGTAACCTTTAACAGCTTACCCAAAAATGTTGATGAGCTGAAGGCTCTGCCCGAGGCAAGCCTTACCGAGCCGCAGTTTGCCGCTGCGCTTTTTGTTGCAGCTGTCGCGCGTTTCCCCGAGGACAGAGAGGCTGCATATGAAATGATAGATTTCTTAAGAGGCCCGCGCCCGCTGTCGCCATATGACAAGCAGTTTATAAAAGACAGGTTTATGGACGCTGACTACATTCCGCGCTCATATTTTGCAGGCTCCTCCCCCGAGAACAAATACACCCCGTCAGAGCCGTTCACCATTACCTTTGAAACAAACCCCTATTCTTATGAGAATGAGGGCTATGTAAAGCTATGGTGCAAGTCCTCGGGCGCTGACTCTCCGCGTGATGTCGTGCTAAGAAAGCAGGGCAGCACGGGAATGTACTTCCTTTGGGAGCAGCATCTCCTCGTAGGCATTCGCCCCTGCGATGACCCCTGGGCCTGAAACGAGGGCGGCTATTTGCCGCCCTCTAAGTGAATAATGAAGAATTAACAGTGAATAGTGAATAATAAAGCAACAGGCCGAATGGCCATAATGCGCGCAGCGCACCTTAATTATTCATTATTCATTTTTCATTATTCATTCTTCATTAAGCGGCGGATCTTGCCGCCGCGTTTCACATTTCGTCTATAATATGCTTTAGCTCCGCAGCCGTCTGTTCGGTGACGCCTGCGGTCTTTTTTATTTGCTCAAGTGTTGCGGCTTTGAGCTTTTCGGTGGTCTTGAATTCACCTATGAGCTTTGCGGCCTTTTTCTGCCCTACGCCTTTTACTGTTGTAAGGGTGGATGCAAATGTTGCTTTCTTATGCCGCTTTGTCATAAAGGCAACGCTGTAGCGGTGTACCTCGTCCTGAATGGCGGTGACAAGGTTAAATGCGCTCCTTGCCTTTGAGAGGGATATCTCGCCGCCGCCCGTTGCAACTGCGCGCGTTCTGTGGCGGTTATCCTTTACAAGGCCGTAGATAGGAACATCTATCCCCATTTCCCTCACAACGGGGGTGACGGTGTTGACGTGCCCCTTGCCGCCGTCTAAGAATATAAGGTCGGGCAGGGTGGAAAAGCATTCGTCCTCCTGCTTGAAATAGTTTTCAAATCTTCTTTTAAGGACCTCCTGCATTGACGCATAGTCGTTCTGCCCCTCGACATTTTTTATAGCAAAGCGCCTATAGTGCTTTTTCAGCGGCCTGCCGTTTTCAAACACCACCATTCCTGCGACCATATCGCTTGATGCAAGGTTTGAGATATCGTAGCATTCGATTATCCTCGGCACCTTTTCCATACCGAGCGCCTTTGCAAGCTCATCAAGCGCCTGTGCCTCCTTGCCCGTTCTGCCCATGCGGATAGAAAGGTACTCCGAGGCGTTCGCCTTTGCAAGGGTAGTAAGTCTTAGCATATTGCCCTTTTGCGGTGTGGTCATATATACAGCGTGGTTTGTCTTATTCTTAAGGTAGCGTATGATATCATCATTATCCTGCTCATCTATCCCGTCAGCTAAGAATATATGCTTTGGGATATCGTCGGTAGAGCTGTAATACTGCATCAAAAAGCCTATGAGCATAGCCGTCGGCTCATCAGTCTGCTCCAAAAAGAAATCCGCCTTATCATAGAGTCTGCCGCCGCGGTATTTTATAACGCTCGCGCAGGCATTTTCCGAGTTTGCAACTATTGCGATACAGTCGCAGTCCTTGATATGCTCATCAATTATCTTCTGGCTCTCGGCGGCCTTTTCAATTGCCCTTATCCTGTCACGCAGGCGCGCCGCAAGCTCAAAATTAAGCTCCTCCGCGGCCTTTTCCATCTGCTCGGTAAGCTTTTCTACGCTATAGCCCGAGCCGCCCCTTATATACTCCACCGCCTCGCTGATTATGCTCTGATATTCCTCCTTTGATATCTTGCCTCGGCAAACGCCCATACACTGCTTGATATGGAAATTAAGGCAGGGACGCTCCTTACCGAATTCCTGCGGGAATTTTCTGTGGCAGGTCGGCAGCATAAACACGCGGTTAGCCTCATCGACTGCCTGCCTTACTGCAAATGATGATGTATAGGGGCCTATATATTCAGCGCCGTCATCAAACTTTTGCAGCTCGCCCGATAAGCGCGGATAATCCTCATTAGTCACGCGGATATAGCTATAGCCCTTATCGTCCTTGAGCAGGATATTATACTTTGGCTTATACTGCTTTATCAGTGAGCATTCAAGCACAAGCGCCTCAAATTCCGAGTCGGTAACGATAAAGTCATAGTCATTGACGTGGCTGACCATTTTAGCGACCTTAGGCAAATGGTCGGCGCTTTTACGGAAATAGCTCGTCACGCGCTTTCTGAGGCTTTTAGCCTTACCGATATAGATTATTTTACCCTGAGCGTTTTTCATTATATAGCACCCCGGGCTGAGCGTCAGTTTACTTGTTTTATCCCTTAGATACGGCAGCCTCGGGTTCTGCTCCTCGGTAACATACATTTTTTTAGCTCCTTTCGTATCGGCGGAAAAACCGGAGTTTGTTTCAATGCACAATGCATAATGCACAATGCACAATTGAGGTGTCGGCTCGCGCCGACGGACTGGAAGTTTTGCTTTGCAAAACTTAGCTGTCAGCTATGCTGACAAGCCCCATATCGGGCTTATATGGGTAGCCAAAATGCTAATTATAGGCGATATCGTGGGGGTGAAAGGCCGAATGGCCATATCATCGCCGA
>JAGBNQ010000008.1 GCA_017634275.1 Ruminococcus sp.
GCAGAACCGAAAGCGTCCATAACGAAGACCTGACCGTCAACGAGATCAGCAAGCTCCTTAGCAAAGCCCTCGCCGTTCTTTGTCTCGTCATTTCCGCGGAAACGTGTGTTTTCAAGAACAACTATCTCACCGTCAGCCATTTCAGCCACAGCCTTCTTAGCGTTGTCGCCTACTACCGTGTCATCGGGAGCAAATGTTACCTTTGTGGAAACGAGCTCTGCCAGCCTATCAGCTGCGGGCTTAAGAGAGAACTTAGCCTCGGGGCCGTTCTTCGGCTTGCCCAGGTGTGAGCAAAGAACTACCTTTGCGCCCTTCTCTGTAAGCTTATTGATAGTGGGGAGTGCTGCTGTGATCCTGTTATCGTTTGTGATAACGCCGTCTTTAAGCGGAACGTTAAAGTCAACTCTGACTAAAACCTTCTTGCCCTTAACGTCAAGATCCTCAACTGTTACCTTGTTTAAACCTGCCATAATTTGACACCTCTCAATATAAATTCCGAAAAAATCGGTTACGTCACGCTGTTAAATACTTAACAACTCTATTTATTATTATATAATACTTTTAAGGAAAAATCAAGAGTATTTTTATGTTTTTACCAAATTTTCAAAATATCGCCCAAAAAGCAGCAAAGAGGCAAGCTTTTACGCTTACCTCTTAAGCTTAGTCTTACTTATGAGCAGAATTTCTGTTTTACGGAATCTATCTTCTGCTGCGGTGCATCACACATCTGATACATTCCCATAGATGACATAGTTTCGTAAATGTTCTTCTGCATACTCAGGCTTTCATTGAGCCCCGATGCAAAGACGTTTCTTACATTGTCGGTAGCGCTTTCCACCGCGCCGTGCATATAAAGGTCGCAAACGCCTTTTTCAAGGTTTAAAAGATTTGTAGCAATTGACTGATCGTTCATCATCTTCACCCTCCCTCAAGAATTAAGCAGGCTGTAAAAGCTCTTAAAAAGTCTGTCATGCCTTTGTTCAAGGTCACTTATCATGCTTTTTAGCTTTTGATCCTGCACCTGCTCGCGCGCGTGCTCACAGGCAGTCTTTAAAAACTGCTCATGCCCTAAAACGTCCTCGATATAGAGAAGTTCCTTATCGGTCATAATTAACCGCCTCCTTAAGTTATTGTGATATTATTATTGGCGGAAAATCCCACTTTATTCAGTTATCGAGAATATTTATTATTCTGTCTTTTATTTTCCCTGCCGCCGATGAGAACCTCTTGCTGCAAAAAAGCAGCTCACACCCTGCAATAAAAGCCAAAAGGCAGGGCAGTATCGCAGCATGAAATTCACCAAGGCTTACGCTGATAAAGAGATACACATATACCAAAATAGGAATAATGAACGATACCGAATGAACGGTACAGACTATATACTTAAAATTTCTGTTTTTACAGTTCTCACGCGCAAGTGATGAAAGCAGCAGGAGCATAATTACATCAAGCAGCTTATCAAGCAAAACGCAAACAATGACCTGCGGAGTAAAGAAAGCCTGAAACATTACATAATCACCCGTTATATTGCCATATAAAAAGGATATCAACGCCACGGGATATGCAAGCGGAGAAAAAAGAAGAATAAAAAAGGGTGTTTCATACACAAGTGATATCAAGCCCTCGGAAACAAGGAAGGCCAGCCAAAGCCTGAATGCCCTTTTTAGTCTGCGTTTTTCCATAATATCACCTCATTTCAGGATAATTATAAGCTCTTACCTAAGGGAAGAGTCAATATCAAGAGGAAAACTTTGGCGTATTATACAAAATAAAGCTGTCAGTATTGAGCATACCGACAGCTTTAGGCAACACCGCACAAAGACCTCGCGCAAAGCCCTCAGGCGGTCTTTGTGCGGTTTTGACTTAAATATTCTTCCCTTGCCGCCTTGTCAACTGTCTCGTCCTTTCCGAAAAGGTAGAAGGCAAAGGCATTATCATACATCTTGTCTGACTCAGTTCCTGCGGTGCACAGCCATATCTCGCCGTCTGTAAATTGCCCGTGCTTGTCCTCTCCCTTAATATATGCCGCAAGCTCCTTTAATACAGGGGTAAGCTCCTCGGCACTCTTGTCGGTGATAACAGCAAGCAGAGTAGAGCCTATCTTACTAAAGTCAGTCTCGGCAGTCAGACCCTCCGCTTTTGCTTTTTCGGCCGCCTTGTCCTTTATATAGTCAGAATATGATCTTTCCCAGGTATCACTCGTCTTTTCCTTGTAGCCGAGATCGACTGCCTCCATTTCACTCTTTACCTTTTCGCTTGTCACCTCAAATGTAAAGCCGCAGGCCTTGTCAGTAAAGGTATAAACTACCCTGTCATCGTGCTTGTCTGTCTTGCTGAGTTCTGCCTCGGGGTAGTTCTTTGAGCTTATATACTCCTTAGCCCCCTCCTCGGTAAGCAGCCTGACACTTTCCTTTTCGGGTTTCAGATCCTCCTGTGAGCAGCCGCAGAGCATAACAGCAAGTGCCATTACAATAAGCAATAAAAGTGATATGCCTTTAGAAAAGTGTTTCATAAAACCGTCCCCTTATTTATTATGCGACTTAAATATAACACCCACGACCTTAGGCCCTGCGTTGACTGCGACCTCTGCGCCTATCTGGAAGAATTTCTCGGGCGGATAGCCTACCTTTTTGGTGATAGCGGCAGTCATCTCATCACGGACGCTCTCATCATTTCCGTAAACTATGCAGTATGGCGTTTTGGGTATCATCTCGTTAACTGTAAGGTCAAGTATCTTCGGGATAAGCGCCTTGTCGCCCCTTACCTTAGCCTCTGTCGTTATCTGATTATGCTGTATACGGGAAACAGGCCTTAACCCCATTACCTCGCCGACAAAGGCCGCAGCCGCAGGTATCCTTCCCGATTTCTTTGCATACTTTAAGCTATACATTCCGAAGAATATAACGCAGTTATCCACCCAGTCGTTGATAAAATCAACTATCTCCTCGGCAGATGCGCCCTTCATGGCCTTTTTAGCGCCCTCTATAACAGGGTAGCCGTAAGCGCCCGTGTAGCTTTTGCCGTCAATGTTGTAGATATTCAGCTTTTCCTTTATCTCGGGGTGCTTTTCATAAAGCTCCTCTTTGGCCAATACCGAGTTTGAATAGGTAGCCGAGCCCTTCTGATTTATCGAAACATAAATAACATCGCTGTAGCCCTGCTCGTAAACCTCTTTGTAGATATCGTAAAAGTCAAACTTCGTTATCTGCGAGGTAGAGGGGATTCCGTCATACTCCTCTAATATCTTATAAAGCCCGTTGTTGTCAAAATCCATTCTTGCGGTGTAGCTCTTTTCGCCGACGGCAAGCTTGAAATTAACAACTCTTATCCCGTATTTTTCCTCGTCCTCTCTTGTGATATCGCTCGCAGAATCAGTCATTAACAAAACCTTAGCCATTATTTACGCATCTCCTTTACATATATCGTTATCGCTTTACCATTCATACCTTGTCAGCTTGCCCTCGCGCCCCAAATCGGGGTAATCCCATTGCCTTAGCACCTCATACACGGCTATCGCCACCGAGTTTGAAAGATTTAAGCTCCTGAGCGTCGGGCGCATGGGTATGCGTGAGCAATGCTCGGGGTCACTATGCAAAAGCTCCTCGGGCAAGCCCTTGTCCTCCCTGCCGAAAACAAGGAAAACATCTCTGTCCTCGGGGTAGCTTATCTCGGAATGGACATTTCTGCCCTTAGTGGTAAAATAATAATATTCCCCTTCGGTCTTTTCAAAGAATTCGTCTAAATTTTCGTACTCATGTATCTCCAATTTATCCCAGTAGTCAAGCCCTGCGCGTTTGAGCTGCTTATCGCTTATCACAAAGCCGTAGGGCTTTATAAGGTGCAGCACCGCGCCCGTAACCGCACAGGTACGCGAGATATTCCCCGTATTCTGCGGTATCTGCGGCTCGACCAAAACTATATTCAGCATTTTATTCTCTCCGTCTTTAATCTAATTAATAATTAATAATTA
>JAGBNQ010000043.1 GCA_017634275.1 Ruminococcus sp.
AACAACGTCTACACCAAGCTCGCCCCAGGGAAGCTCAGCAGCGTTAGCCTTTGCATAAATTGTAAGTGTCTTGCCGTCAACTGTGATAGTACCTGCCTCATCATCAGCTGTAACTGTGTGAAGGTTATCACCTATCTTACCGCAGTAACCGCCCTGAGCTGTATCATACTTAAGGAGCTGTGCGAGCATGGAAGGCTTTGTAAGATCGTTGATAGCAACAACCTCATAACCCTCAGCGCCGAACATCTGCCTGAAAGCAAGACGGCCTATACGGCCAAAACCATTAATAGCAACTTTAACTGACATTGGAAAATACCTCCTAATATTTTTTATGTATTTATTATACACCATTTTGCAAAACAATGCAAGTCCTTTTACAAAATTTATATAATTTTTTAATATTAATGCCCTACAAGCGGAAAACCCCTCACCGCAGCAGGGCGGCAAGGGGTAAGCCTATTTAGTCTATTTTTTCAAGGACAAAAGAATATCGATAATTATAATCTATCGACAAAACATCATCATTTTCCCTATAAAGATAATATATTGGACAAGCAGCCCCAATCATCGCAAGATCCATGGGATTAGCATTATCGGGATCATAGAAGCTGACCTCATCAGACTTATTAAATTCGGGCAGTTCTGTCACCGTTCCTGAAAACTTTCCGTCCTCGGATATTGTAATAGTTTTTCCAACAAAGTTTTCCATACAATATTTGTAAGTATTATCATCAGAATACGCAGCATTAACTCCTTTTAAAAGCTTTTCATCGTTTACTATCTTCCAGTTGCCGACAAGATTCTTAACTCGCTCTTCATAAGGTATTACTTCCTTTCTGACAAGCGTTATAGGTTTAGTAAGAGATATATCTTCTGTAAAATCAGAGTTGGTGATTTCATAATCATCAAACGTAATTGTATTACCTTTGAGTGTGCCATCGGCGCTAAAACATTCTGATCTCAGTTCAATGCTGTATTCCATTTCTTCTTGAAAAGCCTGACCATCAACAGCATCAACGGAATAACTCCCACCGTACAAATCACTATTGTTTAAATCTTTTCCAATCAAACATAAAGGTGAGCTAACATAGTCCTTATCTTTATCAGAATCAGTGGGATAATAATTAGTGAGATTATAATAACGATAAGTAAAACAATAAGACATATCAAAACCGCGCTTTTCTATTGCCTGAGTCAAATCAGCTATTGTATCGTCAGTAAATACCCACACGCCCGATGTAAGATATTCCTTGACCGAAATTAACGGAGCCGGCTCGGCCTCTTCGGCCGTAGTTGTGGTGGTTTCTTCAGATGAGCTTGCATCAGCTGTACTTTCCTGCTGCGATGCAGAAGATGATGATGATGATGCTTTGTCCTTTTTGCTTTCCTTGCTGTCCTCGTCACTATCACCGCAGGCTGCCATTGACATTGTAAGTGCTGCTGCGAGCAAAAGTGCGCTTAATCTTTTTAACTTCATTTTCTTCTTCCGCCTTTCAATAATTTAATATGCAAACAAATTGTATCATATATATATATATATATTAAACGCACCATTAAATTTTTGTGAACGTGGTCAAATAATATAACGCTTTAAGCAAAAAAACAAGACCGAGCTGCCATATAAAGCAATTCGGTCTTAGTTTTTGATTATAAGCATTCCCGTGGAGCAGTCAACACTTGCCTCCATGCCCTCAAAGCGGCGTTCGAGCTTATCACCGAGGTCGGAGATAAGGGGGATACCGAGCCCCTGAGCGAGCAGCGCGCAATGAGAAAGCTCCGCGTCCTTCTTGACGGCTATCGCCGTGATAAAGGGGCTTTGCATAAGCAGGATATCAGACGAGGAAAGCGTTTGCGCGCAGACTATAACATCTCTTTCGTAATGCCCGAGGCGCTTTTCGACACCTGCAAGCTTTCTGATTATCCTATCGCCCGTAAAGAAGATATCCTCCGAGCGCTGAGCCATATACTCGCTGCCCGAGAACCTCAAAAGGTCTGAAAAGATCTTTGATGCGCACTTTACCGCAAACTCCGCCGAGCATTGCTGACTTCTGATTATTCCGCTGACAAGCGAGGAAAAGTCCTTATCCTCTATCATCATTTTCTGGATCTCGAAGATACCTGCGGCGTTTGTTCCTGCCCTTTTTGATGCGATATCAAATAGCAGATCAAGCTCGTCCGCGGCGGTATCACGCGCCCTTACAAAGCGCTCATACTCGGCTATCGGGTCATCTCTATGCTCCATAAGCGGCTCAAAAACATCGCGCCGATAAAAGGTAATAATACCGCTTACCTTTTTATCGCTGCTTGATTTTCCGTGGATAACTATCATTCCCTCACCGCCTTTCACATTATTCTGTATTTATTCTCTGCAAAAGCCACAAAAATATTCTGCGATTTTACTAAATTTTATTTAATTTTATTATAACAGCATTGCGCATAAATGTCAATAAATTATACGAATTTTTTCCTTTTTATCACAAAATCCTCTGCAATTTCGCCATTTTTACACAAAAAAGCCCCCGAATATCGGGAGCTTTGATTTACTCAGGCGTTTGCCTTGGAGTTCTGATCCATATAGTCGTTATACTTATTATACACCGTCTTGGGGGTATATCTGTCAAGTGCGTCGCTGTTTTCAGAGAAGTTTATCTTATCCTGCACAGCCTTGAGCTTACTGTCAAAATCCTCGTCCTTAGCCTCGTGGAGAATGGTATCGAACTGAGTTTCATCATCAAGATACTCGCTTGATCTTTCTGTGATATCGCCCTTTGAAACGATATAGTATGCGTTATCGTCCTCATATGTCACGATCTCGTCAACTGCGGCGTCCTTGATAGCCTTCATTCTCTTGCCGTAGTCCTCTTCAAGGCTATCCTCGTCGATATTGGCAAAGTTTGTAAGTCTGTCATTCGGATAAGGGTCAGGCTCAGCCTCAGCAGTATCCTCTGCCTCAACAGCCTCTTCATCTGTCAGCTCATCAGCTGTATCATCAGCAGCCGTTTCGCTGTCAGTTGTTTCGCTGTCAGCCGTTTCGCTGTCGGTGGTTTCATCTGCCGCGCTGCTGTCGTCCTCACTTGTTGACACCTCGGTAACAGAGCTTTCATCATCACTCTCTGCCGCCTCAAAGGAGGAAACGCTGTCCTCAGCAACGGTTTCGCTGCTGTCATCGGAGGTGCTGCTCTCTGTCTCGGAGGAGGTATCATCAGCGGAGCTGTCAACCGTGCTTTCGCTGCTTTCATCAGCTGCCGAGCTGTCATCAGCGCCCACTGAGCTGTCATCGGCATCGACTGTTTCTGTGCCGTCATCGATCTCTGTTTCCTCAGCAGGGGTGGTCTCCTCGGTATACTCATCTATAAGTGCGTCAAAGTCTGCGAACTTAACGCCCTCGGCCTTTTCCTTATACTTTTCAAAAAGCTCCTGATTTTTCTTGTTCTCGGCCTCTTTCTGAGTTTCGTCCTCGTTAGTTGACTTATATATCGTGATACCCTTATATCTTAAGTAGTTATCATTCATATACTTAACAAGGTCGTCCTTAGAAACAGCCTCTTTACCGTCAGTGCCGTAGTAATAGTCAAAGAGCATTTCTTCCTTTTTGCTGTTTACAGTTATCTTCTTAAGAGAATCCTTACTGATGCCCTCAGTTTCATAGAGCTTTTGAACATTTTCCCATGTATCGCTCACGGAGTTATTTATAGTTTTCATATCCTCTGAGGATATCTTAAGACCGCTCTCCTTAAAAAGCTTTTCCACAGCCGCGAATCTCTTAGTCTGATCCATAGCGGTAGTTTTAAGGTAATCCTCAAAGCTCTGATCGCCGACCTTCTGGTCAAAGAAGTTCTCTGTAACGCCCGTATACTGCCACATATATATCTGCTGCTGCATTGAGCTGAACATATAGTCAATATAAACACCCGCATTGATATTCTCGCCGTCAGCCGAAATAACGTAGCTTGTATCAGCGCAACCCACGAGAGATGCTGCCATTATCGCTGCCGTTGCAATTGCTGCAAGTCTCTTTTTTATAGACATATCCTTAACATTTCCTTTCTTTAGATAGATATTTTTTTCTTTAACCTATATATTATACTATAACTAAAAGGAAAAGTCAAGTTTTTATTTTTGCCTTTTTATAAATGTGTGCTTTAATTCATGTTAGTATAGTCGATTGACAAAGTAAACAAAAAATGATATAATTATATTGTTATATCTTCATTTATATCTTCATTGAAATCCGTATTAGCAATCAGCTATTAGATTTGATAAAGGTGGTGTCTATAATGTTATCTATACCAGAGGATTTGAATAATAAATATGAATTTTACAATTACGGTCATGCTTTAGAGATTTTATCAGATGCCTTTCCCACAGAATGGGAAGAAATACAGGATTGTCTGAGAAAACTGATAATCTCGGTAGATGATCTGAAAAAAGCCGGCGGAAATGAAAGCCCAATACCTAAGAAATTTGATGATGTATTGTACCCATATGGTTGGAGAGAAATTCGTATTACGGGCGATCTTCTTGTAAAGATGTATCCGAGACAGAATGCACAGCGCAGAGGACGTTTTGCAAATGAGCCGTTTGAAGAAAAAATGATTGAGGGTTACATTGACGGTCATAACATTGACTTCTTAAAGAATAAGGTCGCTTTTGACCTTGAATGGAACAGTAAAGATCAGACATTTGACCGTGACCTGCTTGCGATGCGTACATACTTTGATTGCGGCATCATAGATGTTGGAATAATTGTTACAAGATCAGAGGAACTTAATGACATTTTCAAGAAGATAGACATTATATCTAAATATGGTGCGTCAACCACTTGGATGGGTAAGCTCACTTATAGACTTGATTCAAGAAGAAACGGCGGCTGTCCTATTTTGGCGGTCGGAATAAAGAAAACTTGTATAGAGGGTTACGAACAATGAGTACATTAGATAAAACGATTGCTGATTTTATTTCTTTTACAAACGGAAAGAAATACAAGACTATATATGCCGATCCACCATGGCAGTTTCAGAACAGGACAGGTAAGGTTGCTCCCGAGCATAAAAGACTCAGCAGATACTCCACAATGACACTTGATGAAATAAAGGCTCTGCCTGTTTCAGAGGTCGCTGACGAAAAGAGTCACCTTTACCTTTGGGTACCGAATGCTCTTTTGCCTGAAGGACTTGAAGTAATGAAGGCGTGGGGGTTCGAGTATAAAACCAATTTGATATGGGAAAAAGTTCGCAAAGATGGACAACCCGACGGCAGAGGTGTCGGGTTCTATTTCCGAAACGTGACTGAGATTCTCCTTTTTGGAATAAAGGGAGATAAGAACAGAACTTTGCAACCTGGACGCTCACAAGTAAATTTGTTGAGGACTATGAAAAGAGAGCATAGCAGAAAGCCTGACGAATTTGTCAGTTTGATCGAAGCATGTTCCTCCGGTCCGAGACTTGAATTATTTGCTCGTGGTAACAGAGAAAGCTGGGATATGTGGGGAAATCAGGCTGATGATACTTATGAGCCTAACTGGAACACATATGCTAACCATACTGTAGCTACAGAGAAAAAAGCCGAGACATAACATTTTTAGTGTTAACTCACTTGAAAATGAATGGTATAAAAACAAGCAAACTAATTTACAATTATTTATTATATAATTTAAACCGCCGCACAAGTCATGTGCGGCGGTTTTATACTATTTATATAGATTTCTTATGCTGTCAAGCATTTCCTTTGCGCCGTCAACAGCCTCTTTCGGGGAAATAAGCTCGGCCTTATCGCCGAACTTGAACAGCCAACCGTAGAATGTCGGGGAAAGCTGCACCTGAACCTCTATACAAAAGTGCGAATCATCGACTTTCTTAACGGCAACGCGCTCGGTAAAGCGGTCGATGACCGCATTCATAAGCGAGTTATCAAACTTTATCTCGGCGGTGACTGCATCGCCCGGGTACATCTCAAAAACAGCATAGCGCTGCTGCTTTGCCAATGCGTCCTCATCATCGGAGAGAACATATCTCTTTTCCTCCGTGACCTCTACTTTAGTCATTCTGTCTATCCTGAAATATGATATCTTCTCATACTTATAGCTATAGCATATAAGGTAGTAGTTATTGTCATTGCAAACAAGGTAATAGGGCGATACCTTATAGACCTCGCCGCTATGGCGCAGCTGCTTTTTCTTCTCGGGGGTATATTCATAGTATTTGAACTCTATGTTCTTATCCTCATTTATACCCTTATTTATAGCGTTTATACTATAGTATATCTGCTCATTGACAGCCTTGGCACGGTTGCGGATAAAGAAGTTGCGCCTGAGTGCGGGTGCTTTGAATTCGCTTGTAAGTGTCATAAGCTTTTCAATAAGCTCGTTTGATTTTTTGATAGTTAAAAACCTTGATGATGCTACCGCGTCCGCAAGGACATAAAGCTCCTCCTCCTGGAAAAGCCGCTGATCGAGATAGTAGGCGTTTGAATGGCCGACCTTTGTAGTCACAAGATCCATTCCCGAGCCCTTAAGGGTGTCGATATCATCATAGACCGTTTTTCTCTCGCACTTGATATTCTGCCCTGCAAGAATATCGATAAGCTGTATTCCCGTTATCGGATGATCCTCATCTGATTTCTGCTCAAACAGCTTTTTCATAAACAAAAGCTTTTGCTTTTGCTTTGCCTGACTTGCCATTTTAATTTCCTCCCCTACTCATCATTTTTTCATCCTATCCTTTACCGCAGTTTTAGTTCCGTCGGGCTCTACGATAGTGATGCCTTCAAGCTGCGCCTTAAGATTTCCGAGTACCGATTCTCTGTATTCGCTCCTGAGCTGTTGTCGCTCAAGATGCTCTGATTCGGTAAGCTCTCTCTCTCTGGCGATCCTTGTAAGCTCACTTATTCGGTCAAGCTTTGCCTTTTCCATATTTTTACCGCCGTTTCCCGTGAAAAGTGCGCCCTGAAATTAAAAAAGAGGACACCAAATAATGCCCTCGATGAATATTCTCAACAAGCAGCACATTTCACTCTTAAAATTTTTACACACAAATTTTGCTTTTTCAAATTGATTTTTTCTTTTTATTTTTTGTTTTTTTACCCACTTGAAAAAGCTGTCCAAAACAAAAAACTCATTCCGAAGTACGAATTTTTGTAATTTTTATTTCTCTTTATCCGTATTTTCGGGTATAAATTTTCTGTCTGTTCACCTATTATACCACAAAATTTTCCTCTTGTCAACGTTATTTTGCACAAACAGTACAATTAAATGACCACAATTAGCACAAAAAAATATATTTTTCGGGAAAGTATTGACTTTTTGGGGAAATATGTTATCATAATATTAGAACATATGTTTGAGATACGACCATCTGGCATAAGCGGATATTCGCGAGTCTGCTTATCGCCGCAAAAAAGGCAGAAGATACAAAAGCCTGCCTAAAGGAACAGGAGGAAAAAATGGAAAAATTATTCAAAAGCTACCAGACACTTGTGACAGACATCGAAAACAGGATAAGCCTGATATCCCTGCAAATGAAAGCGCCGCGCTCGGGAGAGGAGATGCGTTTGCTCAGAAAAAGAAAGGATATGCTCAGAGAAGAATATGATGACCTTATCTTTGCCATGCATAAGATGTCAAAATACACCGACAAGCGCGAAAAGCCGCCCATAAGACGGGAGGCTGCAAGCAATTGAGTGAAAGACAAAGAGCAAGAAGGCTGCCGATAGAGCTTGCAGAGATAATAGACAGCAGGCAGACAGCCGACTATGAAAGAGACAGCGAAAGCCTAAAGACAAGGCTTTGCTCACAACTTTTAAGGGACGTTTTACAAAACGGTTTGACTAAAAAGCAAAAATGTTATATAATATTATATTACAGAGACAGACTTACTATGGAGCAGATAGCAAACAAGTACGGCGTCAACAGATCGACCGTATCGCGCACGATAAATGCTGCAAGGCGCAGGATAAATGCGCGGGTAAGCGCCTTTATGAATATGAGGATATAGCAAGGAGCAATGCTTTATGACCACCCCGATATGCGATTTTGTTACAGAATACTGCTTAAGCCGCAAGGTAAGGCTGCATATGCCGGGCCACAAGGGGGCGGCACTTCACGGGCTTGAACCGTTTGACATAACGGAGATAGCAGGTGCAGGCTACCTTTATGACAACGAGGGCATTATAAGTGAAAGTGAGAGCAATGCCGCGCTGCTGTTTGGCAGCGGAAGGACGCTTTACTCGACCGAAGGGTCATCACTTTCCATAAAGACCATGCTTGCCATTGCAGCAACTGCGCTTAAGGAGGAGGGCAAGCGGCCGCTTATATTAGCGTCAAGAAACGCGCACAAGGCTTTTTTGGACGCTGCCTGCTTACTTGACCTTGATGTTAGCTTTATTATGCAAAGCGCCCCTTCGCCATCGCTTTGTCAGTGCTTTATAACACCAAAGGACGTAAAGGCGGCTATAGAGAGCCTTGAAACAAAGCCGACTGCCGTTTTTGTAACAAGCCCCGACTACATGGGCAGCATTCTCGACATAAAGGGGATAAAGGAGGTATGCCGTGAATACTCTCTGCCGCTGCTTGTTGACAACGCGCACGGGGCATACCTTAAATTTTTGCAAAAGAGCCTTCACCCGTTAGACATGGGGGCGGATATGTGCTGCGATTCCGCGCACAAGACGCTGCCCGTCTACACGGGCGGGGGCTATCTGCATATAAATGCAAATGCCGACAAGCGCTTTTTTGATGACCCTAAGGGGCTTATGTCGATATTTGCATCCACCTCGCCCTCATACATTATAATGCAGTCGCTTGATTTTTGCAACAAAGTATTATCAAATGAGTTCCCCACTTTGCTTGAAAATGCTCTGCCAAAGGCTGACAAGGCAAAGCAGGAGATAGCGGACATGGGCTATGCGCTTATAGGAAAAGAGCCGATGAAAATAACGATAATGCCGCAAAGCTATGGCTACACGGGGAATGAGCTTGCAGACCACCTACGGGAAAACGACATAGAGCCCGAATACTCAGACCCCTACGCGGTGGTGCTTATGGTTTCGCCATACAACAGTGATGAGGACTATGAAAGGCTTTTATTTGCCTTATCGCTTTTACCGAGGAAAAAGGCGATAGAGGGAATGCCGATAATGCTGCCAAAGCCGATACAGCGAGTAAGCATAAGAAAGGCCATGCTTTCAAAGCCCAGGCGGATAAATGTAGATGAGGCAGAGGGGCTTATCTGTGCAAGAACAGCCGTTTCCTGCCAGCCTTCGATACCGATAGCTGTTGCAGGAGAGGAAATAACGGGGGAAATAATAAAAATTTTAAAAAGGTATGGCATTTTTGAGATAGGTGTGCTATAATAGAGGTAAGAGGTTAGAGGCAAGAGGCAAGAGTTAGAGGCAAGAGGCAAGAGTTAGAGGCAAGAGGCAAGAGTTAGAGGCAAAAGGCAAGAATCAATATCAGAGAGGGAGAGAATATGAAACTTATATATGCTATAGTTAATAATGATGATACATATGCTGTAAGCAAGGGGCTTAGTGCAGAGGGGATAAGGGCTACAAAGCTCGCAACAACGGGCGGCTTTCTTATGAAGGGAAACACTACATACCTTATCTGCTGCGAGGACAGCGGCGTTGACAAGGTCATTGAGATATGCAAGCAATACTGCAAAAAGAGAAAGCAGACTGTAAGCGCATCATCTGTTATGGGGTGGGCGGCCGACCCTGCATCGACCATGGAAGTAACGATTGGCGGCGCTACGATATTCGTGACGGACATCGAGCGCTTTGAGCAGGTATAAAAATGCTTTCGGGAAATGAGCATATAAAGCGGCTTATCGAAACCATGATAGTAAAAGGGCGCGAGCCGCACTCGCTGATAATCACGGGCGAGCATGGGCAGGGGCGCAAGACGGCCGCTAAATACATAGCGCAGGCACTCCTTTGCGAAAAACAGACGGGCAGGCCTTGCGGAAAATGCAGAACGTGCAGAATGATAGCAGACGGCGTTCACCCCGATGTGATGACTGCGGCTGCGAACGAGAACGGCAACTACCCCGTAGACAGCATAAGGGAGATAGTTTCGGGGGCGGTGATAGCGCCAAACGAGGGGCGGCTGAAGGTCTACCTTATACCCGACTTTGACAAGTCAAAGATAACGGGCGAGCAGGTACAGAACATTTTGCTAAAGCTTATAGAAGAGCCGCCCGATCATGTAGTTATCATTCTTACTGCCGATTCGAGGGAGGCTTTTTTGCCGACGATCCTTTCAAGGGCGGTAAGCCTCGGCGTAACGCCCTGCACTAAGGAGGAATGTGTTTCCTACTTAGGCACATTGAATAAATACGAATACGGCGATATAGCCGAGGCTGCCGATGCGCTTGGCGGAAACATCGGGCTTTGCATAGAGTATCTTGACAGAGGAGCTATTTACTCCGCTGTACAGAATGCGCGCGAGATAGCAAGGGCGCTTGCTGCCGGGAACACCTACGGGCTTTTAAAGATACTTAATGACTGCGACAGCAAAAAGGGGCTTTTGCGGCAGACGCTCGTTTTAACAAGCATTATAGCAAGAGACAGCGCCCTTTCAAGGCTCGGCGGCGAGATGATAGGCTGCTCGGCGCAGGGGGCTAAGGAGCTTAGCGTCAGATACGGCAGCACAAGGTGCGAGAGGATATACAGAATAATCAGCGAATACATAGCAAGGCTTGACAGAAACTGCTCCAAAACGCTTGTGATAAATTCACTTTGCGCGGAGCTTTCGGGGATTTAGAATGGATATTGCAAACGACAGGGAGCTTATGGGGATATTCTCGCTTTTCTTTGATGATGAGCCGATAAGCGCCAAAATGATAGACACAAGCCGCGAATACAGCGGAATAAAGGACATTCGCCATACATTTATAATAGATACGCTTTCAGGTGAGAAAAGGGTGATAAAGCTTTGCAAAAACAGCTTTACCACGCCTGAGCGGATAGCGGTATGGCAAAGGACAGCCGAAGAATACATAGGGCTTGGATATTACTGCCCGAGGATAATCGCTGACAAGCAAAACGGGTTCCCGAGTGTAAAATACAAGGGAGATGAGTTTACCGCGTTTGCTGAGGAGTTTTCAAGATACAAAGCATTTGAAGAGCGCGATGACAGCTCCACGGGAAATGCGGATAATGATGAGATATTCAGGGCTAAATGGCTGATGAGCGCAAAGGTCGCGGCAAAGCATTTTGACTACACCGACTACCCCTCGGGGTACTGCTTATTTGAGCGGTATTGCGAAACGGACAAGACATATGAAGTTTTGGAGGACGCACTTGAATGGAAACAATATGCCGATGCGCTGCCCGAGGAATTTCAGGGTCAGGTAGAACGGATATGGGATAAATGGGTAAAAAACAGAGATGCGCTTGAAAGGGTCTACCCTACCCTGCCGACATCGGTATTTCAGGCTGACCTTAATTCGACCAATCTGCTTGTTGATGATAATGGCAGCTTTGTCGGGGTAATGGACTTTAACCTCTGTGGAAGGGAGTGCTTTTTAAACTACCTTTTCAGAGAGAATTATGCTGACAGCTTTGACAGAGAGATACGGCTTATAAAAAAAGCGCTTGAAATATCAAGCGAGGAATATACCTTTTCAAATGATGAAAGGGAATACGCGCTTATGCTCTACCGCTGCTTAAAGCCGCTAAGGAAAGCGTGGAAGGTCAAAGAGCTAAAGGAAAGCGGCGACAAGGAGAAAACAGCGCAGTTTTTAGAGGAAACAGAAATGTCACTGACAACTGAAATAGATTTTAAAACATCAATGAACGGAGGAAAGAGCGTTTGAAGATAATAGGTGTTCGCTTTAAAAGCGTAGGAAAGGTTTACTACTTTAACCCTAAGGGGCTTAAGGTGAAAATGGGCGACAAGGTCATCGTTGAAACGATAAAGGGCGTTGAATGCGGCGAGGCTGTTATGATAGACAGAGAGATAAACCCCGACAACTTCGGCGACATAAAGCCGATAATAAGGGTAGCGACCGAGGCTGACCTTAAGCAGATAGAAAAGAACAAGCAAAAGGAAAAAGATGCTTTCACGATATGCGAGCAGAAGATCGCGGCGCACGGGCTGAAAATGAACCTTGTTGACGTTGAATGCACTTTTGACAACAACAAGCTGCTTTTCTACTTTACGGCGGAAAACAGGGTCGATTTCAGAGAGCTTGTAAAAGACCTTGCATCGGTGTTCCGCACCCGAATCGAGCTCAGGCAGATAGGTGTAAGAGATGAGGCTAAAATGCTCGGGGGCTTAGGCATATGCGGTCAGCCGTTTTGCTGCTCGAGGTTTATGGGAGAGTTTCAGCCCGTATCTATAAAAATGGCAAAGGAGCAGTCGCTTTCGCTAAACCCGACAAAGATATCGGGCACCTGCGGAAGGCTTATGTGCTGCTTAAAATATGAGCAGGAGGCTTACGAGGATCTTCTGCGTACAACGCCGAAGGTCGGTGCTATAGTTCGCACGCCCGAGGGCAAAGGCGTTGTTACCGACTCAAACCTCTTGACGGGTAAACTGACCATAAAAATGGACAAGACCGATGCGGTAGTGACCCTCAAAAAGGACGAGGTAGAGCTTATAAAGGACGCTGTGATAAGGCTTGACAGAAACGAGCTGCGCGCCCTTAAGGGATTGGAGGACAAGTAATATGCCTTCGGCGATAGTTCACCTTAAGGTGGCTTTTGACCTTAAGGATAAGCTTGATGTGAAAAATATCGGACAGTTCTATGCAGGGGCGGTATCGCCCGATGCGGTGAATATTGACGGCTTTGCAGAGCAGGAGGTAAGATACCCTGCGCACTTAAGGAGCCTTGACTACGAGGAATGGAAACAGACGACAAGGGATTTCTGCAAGCAAAACAAGGATAAATGGGAAAAGAAAGAGGATTTCCTGAAAGGCTTTTTACTGCACATTTTTACGGACATTTACTGGGACGAGCTTGCGCAGCCCGAGCTGTTTGAGGGGCTTGAAAAAAGAGGGGCAAAGCCCGAGGAGCTAAGAGACTTAAAATGGAAGGAGCTTTACAGATTCAACAGCTTTCTTCAGGGGGATTGGCTTTATGACGAGGTGCTGCCAAAAATAAAGACGGCAGAGCTTTACCCGATAGGAACGGTGACGCTTGACCTTTTAAAGCGCTACACCGAGCATCTTGTTGTGGATTACATGAGCGAGCGCTCTATTGACGAGCCGCCGCAGGTCTGCAATATGGAAATGGTTGAAAAGGTAGAAAAGGCCTGCTTGGAGGAATTTAAAAAGCTATACTGACAATTAGCCTGACGATAACGTCAGGCTTTTTTTCTTGCCTCTTGCCTCTAACCTCTTGCCTCTAAATATGACAAATGTAATATCCACTTAATTACATTTTACACTACAAAAACGATTTCTGACGTGGTATAATAGGGTCAGAAAATAAGAAACGGAGGGCTAAATATGGCACAGACTGTTGTAAAAATAGACAAACTGGTGAAAAGATACAAGGACCTTGTGGCGGTTGACCACTTATCCCTTGAAATATTTGAGGGCGAGGTTTTCGGGCTTTTGGGGCCTAACGGCTCGGGCAAGACTACCACGATAAACTGCCTGCTTTCACTACTATCCTTTGACAAGGGCGATATTCAGATATTTGGTAAGAACATGAGCCCCACAGCCTATGACATCAAAAAGGACATAGGCGTTGTAATGCAGAATGTTGCGGTTTTTGACCAGCTGACAGTTTATGAGAACATCGACTATTTCTGCGGACTTTACATCAAGGACAAGGCACAGCGCAAAAAGGCGGTCGAGGACGCGATAGCATTTACGGGGCTGGAGGATTTTGTGAAATTTCTGCCGAAAAAGCTCTCGGGCGGCTTGCTTAGAAGGCTCAACATAGCCTGCGGCATCGCTCACAAGCCAAAACTTATAATTTTTGACGAGCCGACTGTCGCAGTTGACCCACAGTCAAGAAACAAGATACTTGAAGGGATAATCGAGCTTAACAAGCAGGGCGCTACGATAATCTACACCTCGCACTATATGGAGGAGGTAGAGCAGATATGCACGCGCCTTGCGGTAATGGACAAGGGCAGAGTTATAGCACAGGGAACTATAGACGAGCTTAAGACAAACGTTAAATGCTCGGAGACAGTTACGGTTGAGGCAAGGGAGCTTGATGAGCAGACGCTAAGCGAAGTAAAGGCGCTTGAACACGCCTTTGAAACAAGCTACGAAAGCGGCAGGCTTACCGTTAAATACACAGGCGGCAAGCATAACGTGGTAAGACTTTTGAACACCTTGCAGAACAAGAATATCCACATAGGCAGGGTTTCAAGCGAGCAGCCTACACTAAACACGGTATTCTTAGAGCTGACGGGCAAGGAGTTAAGAGATAAGGAATAAGAGAGGGAGTAAGATATGCTGTTTCACAATATAAAATACAACACGCTTGCCTCTGTAAGAGAAAAGAGCATAATATTCTGGCTTATGCTCTTTCCCGTGATACTTGCAACGTTTTTCCACATTGCGCTTATAGGGGTATACGACAAGGACATTTTATTCAACACCATTGATGTAGCGGTGGTGGAAAAGACAGAGAACCCGAACTTCAAAAAGGTCATGGACAGCTTAAGCGAGGGCGAGGACAAGATGTTCAACACTACCTTCACTGATGAGGAAAAGGCGCTTAAAATGCTTGATGACGGCGACATAAAGGGTATCATATACGTTGACCCAAAGCTTTCCTTAAGCGTTAAAGCAGACGGGCTTGACCAGACGATAATCAAAAGCTTTCTTGACAACTACAGCGTTACCGAATCGGTAATAATAGAAAACGCCTTAAACGACCCCGGCAGTATAGAGCAGGTCGCGGCGGCATTTTCGCAGGAGCTGAAGGCAAACGAACAGCTTAAGCTCTCAGACGGGAATATGAACACATATATGACATATATGTATAATCTGATAGCAATGGTGTGCATTCTCGGAACTACTGTGGGAACTGATATTGCAAGGAGAAATGAGGCTAACCTTTCAACGCTCGGCATCAGAAACTGCGTTTCCCCTACGGGCAAACTTATAAAGAACTTTGCAGGGCTCATCTCGGGGTGCATAGTGCAGACGGTATGCACGATGATAGCGGCGGTATATATAGTTTTCGTTTTGAGAGATGATTTGGGTATCCCCTTCCCGATGGTAGTGCTGACGGCTGTAGTCGGCAGCTGGATGGGTGTAGCGATAGGCTTTTTCTTCGGAACTGTCGGCAAATTCTCAGACGGGGCTCGTGAGGGCTTGGCTATAGCATTCTCGATGATACTGTGTTTCCTGTCAGGCCTTATGGTCGGGGATATGAAAACGATAATGATGGAGAAAGCTCCGTGGTTCAACAACATAAACCCTGCCGCCCTTGTATGCGATGCGCTTTATACTTTAAATGTTGACGGAAATTATGACAGATACATCGTAAAAATGCTGACAATGGCAGCGGTAACGCTTGTTTTCACACTTTTAGGCTTTATAATGACAAGGAGAAAGAAATATGCAAGTATATAAGGTTTTTATGAAAATACTGCGCTCGAAAATGGGCATTGCTATAACTTACCTCGCTATATTCCTTTTCATTGGCATATACTCGGCGAACAACTCACCAAATCAGGGGAATTTCTCGGAAAACAGCGCAGGGATAGTGGTCAATGACCTTGACAAGAGCGGCGCATCAAAGGCGCTTATCGACTACCTCGGTAAGACCAATAAAATGAGCGAGGGCGCACCCTCAGACAGAGAAATGCTTGACGGGATATACTATAACCCGAGCAGATATTACCTCACTATAAAGGAAGGCTTTGAGCAGAGGCTTGCTGACGGCGAAACTGACGGCATACTTGCCCACGCCGCGCAGGACGGCTCATATTACGAAAGCCTTGTAGGCTCAAAGATAGACCTCTACCTTACAACGGCAAAGGCATACATCGCCGCAGGCAACTCGGCAGAGGACGCACTTTCAAAGGCGGCAGAGGCGCTTGAAAAGAAAACAGAGGTAAACATCATTTCCGAAAAGGCTGAGGGCTTTGCTCAAATGGAGGGCTACTTCAAATTTATCCCATACATCTTCTTAAGCGTGTTTGTTTTTGCGCTTTGCCCCGTAATAATGGCAATGACTAAGACCGACATCAAAAACAGGATATTCTCCTCTTCAATTTCACCTAAGAGGTTCTTGCTTGAAAATGCGCTCGGCGCGCTGAGCTTTATGGCGGTGGTATATCTTCTGGTTATTATCCTGATACCCGTTTTTGCATTCAAAACAGATATAACGGCGGATATGAAGATAGCCTGGCTCAACTGCCTTGCATTCACGGTATTCTGCGCATCGCTCGTGCTGCTTATTTCAAACCTTGTAAGCAGCGAGCCGCTCATTTCCCTTATCGGTAACATCATAAGTCTTGGAATGAGCTTTATCTGTGGCGTATTCGTACCGTTACAGTACCTTGACGGCTCGGTAAAAACAATTGCGGCATTTTTGCCTGCATACTGGTATGAGATACTTGTAAGCGCGCTTGCAGGCACAAACGGTCAGGTATACTCGACATCTCTTGCAGTAAAATGCATTCTCATTCAGTTTTTGTTCGCGATTGCCTTATTCGCAGCTACTCTTGCAGTTATGAAGGCAAGAGAGGCGAAAACCACGCACAATGCATAATTTATAATGCACAATGCACAATGCATTAGCAATGCACAATTCACAATGCACAATGCACAATTAAGGTGTCCGCCTTTGGCGGACGGATTGTAAAAGCAGCCGTATGGCTGACCAGCAATTAACAATTTAACCCCGAAGGATCATTATAATATCCCTCGGGGTTAGTTTTTTATTACAAATTGCTAATTGTTAATTGCCGCCAAAGGCGGCCGCCCGAATGGGCATAACGCGCGCTATGCGCGCACCTCAATTGTGCATTGTGCATTGTGCATTATTCATTGTGCATTGCTAACGCATTGTTAATTCACCACAAGCCCGTTCTCATCTGCATCAACGCGCAGGGTGTTATCGTCACCGATATCGGCGGCGATTATCTTTTTGGCAATAAGCGTTTCGACGTTTGACTGGATATATCTCTTTAAAGGTCTTGCGCCGAATGCAGGGTCAAAGCCGTGGGAGATTATATAGTCCTTAGCCTTATTTGACACCTCAAGTGTGAGCTGCTTGTCGGCAAGTCTTGCACGCAGATCCTTAAGCATAAGGTCAACTATCTGCGCTATATTTTCCTTGACGAGCGGCTTGTAGTAAACTATTTCATCAAGTCTGTTTAAAAACTCGGGGCGGAAATGCTGTTTTAAGAGGGTATCTACCTGAGCGCGTGCAGTTTCGCTTATCTCACCGTTTTCCTCTATGCCGTCTAAGATATAGGGCGAGCCTAAGTTTGAGGTCATTATGATAACGGCGTTTTTGAAATCCACCGTTCTGCCCTGCGAATCGGTAATGCGCCCGTCATCAAGCACCTGCAAAAGAATGTTGAATACATCGGGGTGAGCCTTTTCCACCTCGTCAAGCAAAATAACGCTGTAGGGCTTTCTTCTTACGGCCTCGGTAAGCTGGCCGCCCTCCTCATAGCCTACATATCCGGGAGGTGCGCCGATAAGCCTGCTGACGGAGAATTTCTCCATATACTCGGACATATCTATCCTTACCATGTTTTTCTCATCATCAAACAGCGCCTCGGCAAGTGCCTTTGCAAGCTCTGTCTTACCGACACCCGTAGGCCCTAAGAAAAGGAATGAACCTATAGGCTTATTGGGGTTTGCAATGCCTGCGCGCGAACGTAGTATCGCCTCGCTTACCTTTGTAACGGCCTCGTCTTGACCGATAACGCGCTGATGAAGGATATTTTCAAGGCCTAAGAGCTTTTCGCGCTCGCCCTCCATAAGCTTTGAAACGGGAATGCCCGTCCAGCGCGAAACTATACGGCTTATCTCCTCCTCCGTCACCTTATCGTGCAGGAGGGTATCGTCTGTCTTGTTATCCGCAAGCTTTTCAAGCTCCTCAAGCTGTGCCTTAAGTGCAGGGAGCTTGCCGTATTTAAGCTCTGCCGCCTTGTCAAGGTCATATGAGCGCTCTGCAAGCTCTATCTGAGAATTTACGCTTTCGATTTCCTCTCTTATCTTTTGCAGCTTGCCGATAGAGTTTTTCTCATTATCCCACTTAGCCTTCATCGAGCTGAATTTCTCGCGCATCTGCGCAAGCTCCTTTTGAACCTCGGCCAAATGCTCCTGCGATATTTTATCTGTTTCCTTCTTAAGGGCAGCCTCCTCTATCTCGTGCTGCATTATCTTTCTTGAAATATCATCAAGCTCTGAGGGCATTGAGTCCATTTCCGTCTTGATGAGCGCGCAGGCCTCATCAACAAGGTCTATCGCCTTATCGGGGAGAAATCTGTCGGTTATATATCTGTTTGATAATGTCGCCGCAGCGATGAGGGCGGAGTCGTGTATCTTTACGCCGTGAAAGACCTCATACCTTTCCTTAAGACCGCGCAGGATCGAGATAGTGTCCTCAACTGTCGGCTCGTTTACCATAACGGGCTGGAAACGGCGCTCTAAGGCTGCGTCCTTTTCGATATACTCGCGGTACTCATCTAACGTGGTAGCACCGATACAGTGCAGCTCGCCCCTTGCAAGCATAGGCTTTAGGAGGTTGCCTGCGTCCATAGCGCCGTCAGTCTTGCCTGCACCGACGATAGTATGCAGCTCGTCGATAAAGAGGATTATCTTGCCCTCGCTCTTTTTGACCTCCTGCAAAACGGCTTTAAGGCGCTCCTCAAACTCGCCCCTGTACTTAGCGCCTGCTATAAGCGAGCCCATATCAAGTGAAAAAAGCGTTCTGTCCTTCAGGTTTGAGGGAACATCACCCTTAACTATTCGCATAGCGAGCCCCTCGGCGATAGCTGTTTTACCGACACCCGGCTCACCTATCAGCACGGGGTTATTTTTAGTTTTACGAGAGAGTATACGAACGGCATTTCTTATCTCTGTTTCTCTGCCGATTACGGGGTCAAGCTTATTTTTACGCGCAAGGTCGGTAAGATCCTGCCCATATTTTTTTAGCACATCATAGGTATCCTCGGGGTTTTGCGAGGTAACGCGCGAATTGCCCCTTACTGTCTGCAAGGCCTTTAAAAACTCAGCTTTCTTTATGCCGAATGCTTTCATGAATTTTTTAAGGTCATCATCAGCCTCGTTTAACAGGCCTAAAAACAGATGCTCCACGGAAACATACTCGTCCTTCATCTGCTCGGCTGTCTTTTCGGCATTGGTTATAGCCTTTTCACACTCGCTTGAAACATACACGCTGTCAGCCGAGCGAGAGCCGCCGTAGACCTTTGGCAATGCACCGAGCTGAGTATAAAGATACTGCTTTGCAGAGGTAACGTCAACCCCCATTTTCTCAAAAAGCTGCGGAATAAGGCCGCTTTCCTCCTGCAAAAGCGCTGTCATAAGGTGCAGCTGAGTAATAGCATTGTTCTGATACTCACTGACAAAGCCCTGTGCTGCCTGTATCGCCTCAACCGAGCGCTGTGTCATTTTGTTTACATTCATAGTTACCACCCTTTCTTTATATCCTGTCTATTCCCTTATCAAGTGAATCTGTATATGCCTTTCTTACCGCCCTTGCCGCAAGCTCATCATCGGCAGAATATGCAAAATAGCTTTTGAGTGCCGAATCAAAGGCCTTGATATACTCACTTATCAGCACACCTATCTGCTCGGAGGTTGCAGCTTTAACACCCTCGGGGAAATAAATAGCGCGAACGAGCTTATCGTTATCGGCCTTATACTCGGCCACACGTTTATTAAAGCTGCGCTCGGTATTTATCCAAAGCGAGAAAAAGCCGCCCAGCATATTCATAAAGGCCTGACTTCTTGTGCGGAAGGAAATTTTAAGATTGCCTATCCTCTCCCCCTCGGGGGCGCGCAAAAGCTCAACGCTATAGCGCACTGTCGGCTTATATTTATAAGCAATAGAGCTGCGAAAGGCAAGCGCTGTAGGCACACCGACGGTACTATCCTGAATAAAGCGCTCGTCCATAAGGCGGAAGATACTATCAAAAATATCCCTCATTCTGCGCTCGGGCGTTACCACCGACACCCTTTCGGCAAGGAGCTGATTGATAAGGTTTGACCTATTTGTACCCATTTTCAGCGCCATCATATCGATCGCCGCGACAACATCATCGCTAAGAACTATACTGTATACGCTTTTGCTCATTTACTCACTTCCAATCCGTGTTTCATTCTTTATATACAGTATAGCACACGTTTTATAATTTGTCAAGGGGTTTATATAAATTTCTTTACACGTTTTTGCAAAAAAATCTTTTTACATTTATATTAGAGTGAGATAAACCGGAGTTTGTGGGGGTAAAGGGGGTGCGAAGGGGTTCGGAGGCGACCGCAAAGCCCCCGAAACAAAGCGCGAGACTTGCTTTGACCTAAACTTAGCTCTGAGCGTAAAACAATTATAAAATCCCGAAAAATACGCGATGAGCTAAGGCTTTGTTCATCGCTCCGAGGGGCTTTTCGGGGGGCTTTCCGGTCGCCCCCCGTACCCCCTTCGGGTTCGCATCGGCAAAGCCCCAACAAACTCCGGTTTATTCAAGAATCTTTTTTATGAGATTATGTACAAAACAAAAAACCTGCGAAAATGAAACTCGCAGGTTTTTGTAATGTATCAAGTTATCCGTCTATCGCCTTAAAGAAATATGCGGAAAACGGGGCAAGGCGTAGGGCAAGGCGGCCGCCGTAGGGCTTTTTTCTGCCGTGGGTCATATTAGAGCCGCTGTAAATATCACGGTCGGAGCAGAGTATCTCCTCAAATGTGCGCATATCCCTTACCTTAAGGTAATAATTCTGCGGCACGCCCGAGAAATTGAACACGCAGTAGACCTCTCCGCCGTTTCTGTCGCTCCTTGCAAAGGCGAAAATGCTTTGGTTGGAGTTATCGGCATCTATCCAGCGGAAATTATTCGGGTTATAATCGCACTCATAAAGTGCAGGGGTATTAAGATAGATATGGTTGAGCGTTTTGATAAATTCGTGAAGGCTGTCATGCAGAGGATAGGTCAGCAGGTTCCAGCCAAGCTCCTTATAGGGACGCCATTCCATATACTCGCCTATCTCATTGCCCATGAAATTGAGCTTTTTGCCGGGGTGAGCTATCTGGAATGCATAAAGCGCGCGGATAGTTGCCATTTGCTCGTTCTGCATACCGAACACCTTATCGAGCATAGTCTTTTTGCCGTGGACGACCTCATCGTGCGAATAGGGCAGAATAAACAGATCGTTATAAAAATAGCTCATCGAGAAATTCATTTTGTTATGGTGGTAGCGTCTGTCATAGGCAGGGGTCTTGATATAGTTTATAGTATCGTTCATAAAGCCCAGATCCCACTTATAGTCAAAGCCGAGGCCGCCGAACTGAACGGGTGCTGTCACCTTCGGGTAATCGGTCGAATCCTCTGCAAAGAGCATTACCCCCGGGTGAGCCTGAGCGATATCGTAGTTTGTGTTTTTCAAAAACCATATGCCGCTGTCGTTTATGGCATTTTCCCTTTTGCCCCAGCGGTAGAGCAGGCAGGCAACAGCATCATAGCGCAGGCCGTCAACGTGGTACTTTTCGCACCAGAAATTTATTGATGACTTTATAAAGCTTAAAACGTGCGGCTTTGAATAGTCAAAGAGGGCTGTATTCCACTCGCTGTAGCGCTCGCTTTCGATATCGCTTTCAAAAAGGAAACCGCCGTCATAGATATGCAGAGCATAGAAATCTCTTACAAAATGCACGGGAACAAAATCAAGGATAATGCCGATGCCGTTCTGGTGGGCGCA
>JAGBNQ010000044.1 GCA_017634275.1 Ruminococcus sp.
AATTATTAATTATTAATTTTATACGACCGCCTCGGCATGGCGCGTAACGTGACAGCCGACATTTACGCTTACGGGCAGGCCTGCTATGTGGGTAGGTGCCTGCTCGATATTTACAGCAAGGCAGGTAACAGTTCCGCCAAAGCCCTGAGGGCCTATGCCCAGAGCGTTTATCCTGTCAAGCATTTTCTGCTCAAGCTCGGCGTAAAGGGGCTTGGGGTTTCTTTTTGAAACATCGCGGCAGAGCGCTTTTTTTGCAAGGTATGCGCACTTTTCAAAGTCACCGCCTATGCCTACGCCTATAACTATCGGCGGACATGGGTTTGAGCCTGCTTTGGCGATGCTTTCCACCACAAAATCAACTATCTCATCATGCGTCACCGACGGGGTCATCATCTTAAGCGCCGACATATTCTCCGAGCCAAAGCCCTTTGGCGATACCATTATCTTCACCCTGTCGCCCTTGACAAATTTAAGATGAACAACGGGCGGAGTGTTGTCATTCGTATTAACTCTCTCCAGTGGGTCTGCAACTATTGAACAGCGCAGTCTGCCGTCAATATATCCGCGTGAAACGCCGTTATTTATAGCCTCGTTTATATCACCGCCGACAAAGTGAACGTCCTGCCCTACCTCCATAAAGATAACTGCCATTCCCGTGTCCTGACAGATAGGTATAGTCTGCTCACGGGCTACGTTTATGTTGTCGATTATGTCATCAAAAACGTTCTTCCCGACGGGCGACTCCTCCTTGTCCCTGCCGTTTATTATGCACTCCTCCAAAGACTTTGGCAGATATAGGTTTGCCTTTATGCAAAGCTCCCTTATAGTATTCTCAATTTCCGTCACATTTATTTCGCGCAATTTTATTATTTCCTCCTTGTTAGATGTAAGAGATAAGATGTAAGATGTTAGAGGTAAGATGTTTGATAGATGTTTGCAAAGCCGCCTCTTTCAAAAGCGCCGAAGGCGCAATTCTCTTGCCTCTTGCCTCCTGCCTCTTACCTCTGAAAGCGTATCTCGCCGCCTGCCACAACAAGCGAAGGTGACTGATATACATCAAGCGGATCGCCCTCAAAAAGCGACATATCCGCAAGCTTGCCCTTTTCAAGCGAGCCGATAAGGTCATCAGCCCCTATAGCCTTTGCAGGGGTTATCGTAACAGCCTCTAACGCCCTTTCGCGTGAAAGGCCGTTTTTAACAGCTATCGCCGCCGTCAGCAAAAGATACTGTATAGGCGTTTCGCTGTGGTCTGTGCATATGCAGACGCTTACACCTGCTTTATCAAGTATGCCTGCATTTGCAGGGGTAAAATTTGCAAGCTCGGGCTTGCACTTATCATTCAAAAGCGGCCCGACAACGGCATATGCCCCCTCAGCACTCAGCTCATCTGCGATAAGGTGCCCGTCAGAGCAGTGTATAAGCAGGTAATCAAGATCAAATTCCTTTGCTAACCTTATCGCAGTAAATATATCATCAGCCCTGTGGCAGTGAAAATGCGCCTTGACCTTTTTTTGCAAAAGCGGTATCAGCGCCTCGTTTTTCGCATCATACTCGGGCGCGTCCTCGTCCTCATTCTCTGCCTTTTGCTTATCCTCCATATACCTTTTTGCCTTGTTTAGCGATTCTCTTATAAGTGCCGCTATGGCAAGGCGCGTGTATGGGGTCTGCTCCTTGTTCATATAGGTCATCTTCGGGTTTTCGCCCATAGCAAATTTTATGCCGACAGTCTTTATAAGCATTTTGTCAACACGCTTGCCATAGGTGTGGATAAGGGCGATATCCCCTGCCACCGCGTTTGCCGACCCCGGGGAAACCACCACCGAGGTAATGCCTGCTTTGATCGCCTCATAAAAGCTCTCATCAAAGGGGTTTATGCCGTCTATTATATGCATATGCGGCGTGCATGGCTCACTTTCCTCGTTAAAGTCATCGCTCTCCTCGCCGACACCGTTTGTGGTAAGGCCTAAATGCGTGTGTGCATCAACAAACCCGGGGTAGATGGTAAGCCCCTTTGCATCATATGCATCATTATCACCGCACTCGCCCTCGCCTATCTCAGTAATAATGCCATTTTCCCACTTTATAAAGCCGCGCTCTATCACACGGCGCTCATTGTCCATTGTTATTATTTTAGCATTTTTTATACAGTTCATTCGTTTTTCCTTAAATCTTTTTAACAATTAGTTTTTTGCAGTATTATCCATTCAGATAAATCGGAATTTACTTTTTAAGTTAACAGTTAAAAGGTAACAGTTAACAGTTGAGGTGTCCGCTTTTGGCGGACTTATGGCCATTCGGCCTTTTTCATTGATGACTTCGCTTATAATAGGCAATATCTTCACCCAAACAGCCCGAATGGGCATCCGTCGGCGTGAGCCGACACCATAATTGTTAACTGTTAACTGTTAACTGTTAACTGAATTTAATTTTTCCCCGTTGAGCCAAAGCCGCCCTCGCCGCGCTCGGTGTCGGAAAGCTCCTCCACCTCCTGCGTTTCGGGGGTGAGAACATTTGTTATAACAAGCTGGGCTACTCTGTCACCTGCCTTGATCTCATAGTCCTTATCGGAATAGTTATGAAGTGCTACGATTATCTCGCCGCGGTAATCCCAATCGACAACGCCTACGCAGTTAGCAGGCGCAAGCCCGAACTTTGTTGCAAGTGAGCTGCGTGCATAGATAAAAAGGCAAACGTCCTTAGCGCCCTCTACCTCTACCGATATCCCCGTGTGTACCTTGACAGTTTCCCCTGCCAAAGCTGTGGTGTCCTCCGCCGAGCATAGGTCATACCCTGCGCTGTAGGGAGTCTGGCGCTTTGGTATTGCCGCGTTTTCACTTAGTTTTTTTATAAGTAATTTCATTTTTTATCCTCTTTCTATATAATTCCGCGGTAATAAAGCCCGCGTGTGATGTTTTTTTCATTAAGGGCTGTTCCCTCTTTGTATGCCCTGATAACGGCAGCTATCTCCTGCGCGCTCTCATCTGTAAAATAAAGTGACAAAAAGTCAGCAAAGCTTATATCCTTAAGCTTGTCGCTCATAACAAGCTTTTCGCTGTTAAGTATCTCGACATAGCCCTTTTGCTTTGAGCATTTTATCCTAAATGCCCTGCCCGTTCTGTCAAAAAGCTCCTTTTTGCAGCCCTTGCAGCCTATCTCCTGCCTTATGGGGCAGTTAACTGTAAGCATAAGCGGTAGCCTGCCGTATGCAAATATCCCAACGGGAATGGGTGAGCTTATCTTTTGCAGCTTTGCCGCCTTAAGCTCAAAGGAAAGGGTGATATCCTCAGCGCCCATTTTTGCAAGCTGCATTGCCGACAGCGAATTTGTTACATTCAGCCCGAAATCGGCACTCACGCTCATATCAAGCTCTCTTGCTATTTGCAGGTGTGCTATGTTTGTTGCGATTAGCCTGCTTACACCTAAAGCCTTAGCACTCCTTATCCTTGATATTTCCTCGTCTTCATCAAATGTAAAGCGCTCGCCCACTACCGCGAGCTTTTTTACATCAAGCCCCATTTTCAAGGCCTTCTCTGCCTGCCCGGGCAAAATGCAGATAAGTGAGATATCGCTCATATCAGCATTTTCAAGCCTTTTTACATCGCTTACAAATATGCGCAGCTGCTGTGATGCCGCCTTTTTATGCGTTTTCGTTTCAAAATTACAGGGCGAAAATTCGTACACTTTAGTGTTAACCCCTGCACGCGCCTTGTCAAGCTCCACGCACGCCTCGCGCCTTAAGGCATTCAGCGCCGATGCAGCAATCATAGCGCTTTTTGATAAGTCAGCGCTCACCTTGTCAGGCTCATAGATCGTATCACCCAGCTTTGAAAGCTGCTTTTGTATATATTCCGTATCAAGCGGACGGTTAAGCGCAGTCTGTACGATATCTCCCGTAACGGTAACGCTGACACCGTTTTGGTCGCTTGCCGTCAGCCTTGCCTCCTCGCCCTCGTGGGCATAAAGGCAAAAGCTCACCCTCGCATATTTATGCTGCGCGCGGTAAAGCTCGTGTATCTTCGGAAAGGCCTCGTTTGCGGCCTTTACATTTTCTTTGGTGCGCGTGCCGAACATAGCCTTGCCCGTCTTGTGGTAATAATAGCCGTCTGTAAAGCCGCCGCGCGAGAAAACATCTTCAAGCGTTTTCATATCGGGCTTTTCTCCGCAAAGCGCCTTATTGCAGGCATCACAAGCCGCCGCGACATATTCGGGGCGTTTCATTCTCCCCTCTATCTTAAGGGAAGAAACGCCCATTTCATCAAGCTCCTTTAAATACGGGATATATGACATATCTTTAAGCGACAGATCATACCTCTCCTGCCCCTTTACAGCACTTGCAGGCAAGCGGCAGGCCTGTGCGCACATTCCTCTGTTGGCACTTCTCTGTCCGATAACGGCGCTCATATAGCATTGCCCCGAAACTGACATACACAAAGCCCCGTGAACGAAGACCTCCGTTTCTATCCCCAAAGCGGTGAGCCTTGATATTATATCCTTTGGCAGCTCCCTTGCAAGCACCGCCCTGCTAAAACCCAGAGCCTTTACCGCCAGAACGCCTGCGCGCGAATGAACGGTCATCTGCGTTGATGAATGGATAGGCAGCCCGGGGCAGCATTTGCTCACAATAAGCGGCAAGGATAGATCCTGCGTGATTATCCCGTCAACACCGAGCTTGCAGGCGGTCTTAAGCTCATCAAAAAGCTGCGGCAGCTCGTCATCGGTGACAACGGTATTTATCGCCTGATAAAGCTTAACGCCGCGCAAATGGCATTCATACACAGCCCTTTCAAGCTCGCCCTCATCAAAATTGTGGGCTGATGCCCTCGCGCTGAACCGCTTTGATCCTAAATAGACAGCATCAGTTCCCGTTTTAAGCGCAGCGATAAGCGTTTCATATCCGCCGCACGGGGAAAGCACCTCAGCCATTACTTGCTGCCCTTGTTACCATTTTGCGAGGTTATCCCTGCAAGGGTAACTCTGCTCGGCTGCTTTGCTGTCGGCGCCTTTTCAGCCTCAAGCTGGCTTACCTTTTCCTTCAGGAACGCATTTTCGCGCTCTGCCTGCTTTAAGCTCTCCTTAAGCGTGTTATTTTCACTTTCGAGCTTGTCCGCCTTGTCCATAAACAAAGCGCTGCCCTGCTCGTATTTGTCTATCGCCTCATTGAGCGATTTATTCTCGTTTTCAAGCTTTCTCATAGCCCCGTCAAGCACGGTCTTTTCATTCTCTATTCTTTTCATGGCGGCGTTCATGGTCGCCTTTTCCGCCTCTATGGTGGTGAGCCTTGTGTTGAGTTCCCTTATCTGCTCGGTCTGCTTGTTTGACTTATCCATGTAAAGGTTAGTTCCTGCGGCTATCTTGCTTGCATTCTGCACGGCTATCCTGCCCTGCTCCTCAAGCGTTTTGCACCTTTCCTCAAGGGCTTTCTTTTCCTCCTCAGCCTTAGCAAGCGCCTCGGCGGTTTCCTTTTTCACCTTTTCAAGCTCTGCCCTTGCCTTGTCCGCCGCCTCAACGTAGGAATTTATCTGCCCTCTTATATTGTCAATGCTCTTGTGGTTCTTGTATGCCTCGTCTATCGCCTCAAGCGCTACAAGCATAGCCCCGTCAAGGCGCGAAAGCTCGCTCTTGCCGTTCATGACCTTTCTGAGCTTTTCGTTCAAAGTGTCCGCAAGCCTGTCGGAATACCCCTGTGACTCCTCCGTAGCAAGAAGATAATCCCTCCCGTAGATTTTAACCAAGACCTTATTTTTCATAGCAATTCTCACCTTTCAATTAAAATAGGTACTATTATTGATATTATACTATATTTTCCCCCAAACTACAAGAGGTTTTAGGAAATTTTTTTATATTATACAAAAAATTATTACTCTAAATGTAATATTCGCACCTTGAAAAACAAGGATTTTTTTGGTATAATATATATTAGGTATAATATTACTTTTGAAAGGGTGATTCCTTTGGCAAAATTCGAGGCCGGCATGGAGGCCATGCTTGATACCTTTGTATTTGAGACCTCCTCACTTTTGGAGGAGCTTGACGATATACTTATGAGGACTGAAAATGACGAGCTTACCCCCGATGACATAGCGGAGATATTCCGTGTTATGCATACTATTAAGGGCTCGGCGGCTATGATGGGCTTGCAGAATATGTCAAAGCTCGCCCACTCTGTAGAGGACTTGTTCTATATTATCCGCGAGGATAATTCAGTCGCATATGACAAGCCTGCTATGTATGAGCTGCTGTTTGCCGCATCTGACGACCTCAAAAATGAGATAGACGTTATTCAGGACGATTCTCAGGAGCTTACCGATTTTACCGAGCTTATGGAGAAGATTCGCGCCTTTGCAGCCGTTATGAAGGGCGAGGACGGCGCCGCCGCGGCAGGTGCAAATGACGGCGGCTTTGACCTGTCCGCAGTTTTCCCCGATGATGAGCCTCCCGAGGTAGTTACCGCTAAGGTAACATTTGACGCGGAATGCATGATGCCCACGATAAGGGGGCTTATACTCGTGCGCGGCCTCGGCGATATAGCAGAGGTCTGCGGCACATATCCGCCCGACTTAAACGATGATAAGTCGGGCGATGAGATACTCAAAAACGGCCTTTTTATAAAATTTGTGACCGATGATAACAACGCCGTGCTTGAAAACCTTAAAAACGGGCTAAATGTTGTAAATGCCGAGATAGTCACAAAGCCTGCGGCAGGCAGCACGGGCAGCAGTGCAGCAAATATCCCCGAGGGCGTGTTTGCCGATGACGAGCCCGAGGATATGGTGACGGTAAAGGTCACTTTCGACGATGAATGCATGATGCCCTGCATAAGGGGCATGATACTTGTGCGCGGGCTTGGCGATATAGCCGAGGTCTGCGGCACATTCCCTCCCGACCTGAACGATGACAGCTCGGGCGACAAGATACTTAAAGACGGGCTTTTTATAAAGCTTATGACAGATGATAATGACGCGGTGGTGGCATCACTTAAGCAGGGGCTGAACGTAGTTAATGCCGAGGTGGTGACTAAGCCCGATAAATCGGCAGCACCCACGCCTGCCCCTGCGCCCGAAAAGCCTGCAAGCGCCCCAAAGAATGATGCAAAGCCTGCTGCGAAAAAGCCTGCACCGCCCAAAAAGCCTTCGGGCGGCGGTGAAAAGACATCGAGCATCATTTCGGTAAAGCTCGAAAAGCTTGACAAGCTGCTTGACCTGGTAGCGGAGATAGTTATTACAGAGTCTACTGTAATTTCCAACCCCGACCTTAAAAACGTGACCACCAACCTTGACCGCTTTCAGAAATCCGCGCGCGACCTTAAAAAGCTTACCGATGAATTGCAGGACGTTGTTATGAGCATAAGAATGGTGCCCGTATCAAACGCATTCTCAAAAATGACGCGAGTTGTAAGAGATATGAACAAAACGCTCGGCAAGGGGGTAAACCTTGTTTTTGAGGGCGAGGAAACGGAAGTTGATAAGTCGATAGTCGATATTCTAAACGACCCTCTTATGCATATAGTCAGAAATGCCGTTGACCACGGTATCGAGCCGCCCGATGAGCGCGCAGCCTCTGGCAAGACTGAGCCGCCTACCGTCACCCTCTCGGCAGGGTATGACTCGGGCGAGGTGGTCATAGCCTGCCGCGACAACGGCGCAGGTATGGACAGGGAAAAGCTGCTCGCAAAGGGCAGAAAAAACGGCATCTTAACAAAGCCCGAGAGCGAATATACCGACAGAGAGGCATTCGGCCTTATCATGGCGGCAGGCTTTTCAACTAACGAGGTAGTTACCGAATACTCGGGGCGCGGCGTTGGTATGGACGTTGTAAGAAAGAATATCGAATCGGTCGGCGGAAAGCTTTATGTTGACTCAAAGCTCGGCGAGGGCTCGACCTTTACCATAAAGATACCGCTGAGCCTTTCTATCATCGACGTTATGGGCATTGACGTTGCAGGGTATAATTTCTCGGTGCCGAAGGCATCTATAGTCGAGCTTTTCAGGGCAACACCCGATATGCTCATGGAAAATGATACGCTTATCATGCGGCGCGGAATGTGCCTGCCGATATACAGATTTTCACAGATATTTGAAGTTGACGGCGAACACAAGCCGCTTACCGACGGGGTGATACTCCTCTGCGATGTCGGCGGCAAAAAGGCCTGTTTCTTTACCGACAGACTGATAGCCGACCAGCAGGTAGTGGTAAAGCCTTTCTCAACTCTCCTTTCGCAGTACAAGCTTAAGGAGCAGGGGCTTTCGGGCTGCTCGGTGCTCGGTGACGGCTCGATAACAACCATTCTTGATATGAAGGAAATAATTGATACATTAGAGGAGCGTGAGGGCAGATGAGCGAAGAGAATAAAGAGCTTACGGCTGACCTCAGCGGTCAGATAATGACATTTACCTGCAATGACGAAACATATGCATTCGATATCAAGGATATCACCGATATTATAGAAATTCCCGAGATAACGAAGATTCCAAAGCTGCCCGAGTTTTTGCTGGGCGTTATAAACCTGCGCGGTCAGGTAGTTCCCGTTATGGACTTTAACCTGAGGATAGGCAAGCCCCGTCAGGAATATGACTCAAAGACCTGCATCATCGTGACCGAGCGCGACAAGGCTAATATCGGGATAATAGTCAACCGCGTGCTTGATGTTGAGGCTATCACCAAAAAGGAAGTTATCCCCTACCCCAAAAAGGGCTCGGTGATATGGGGCTACCTTGACCGCGGCGGCAAGCGCACCGCCCTTATCGACTGGTACGCGCTTGTGGGGCAGGAGAAAAAACAGACATTATAAAGTATTCAAACCGGAGTTTGTAACTCCCCCTTCCCTTTGAAGGGAAGGGGGCTGGGGGGTTAGGTAGAGCCATTCCGAACGTTGAGCTAAGGTTATGTTCATCGCTCCGAGGGGCTTTTTCGGGGGGCTTTGCCTGCTCACGAAGTAAGCAAGTGCCCCCGAACCCCTTCGCCGCTGCGCCTTTACAAGCCCGAATGGGCATCTGTCCGCCAAAGGCGGACACCTCAATTGTGCATTGTGCATTGTGAATTGTGCATTGTAAATGATTTCCATTTTCTCATGAGGGAGAATAAGCTATGCAGATACTTGATTGTGACTTTGAGCGCCTTGTGACGTTTGTAAAGTATAAATACGGCATTAATTTGCAGGATAAGAAATTCCTTGTTGAAACAAGGCTTTCAAACTATATCCTTGACTGCGGTTTCCGCGATTTTTCGGATTACTGCACCGTATTGTACAACGACACCACGGGCAGGGAAGTTGCCAATATGATAAACCGAATAACGACAAACCACACCTACTTTATGCGCGAGACGGAGCATTTTGACCACTTTATGAACGTTTTCCTTGCCGATGCGGTCAAGACCCACGCGGATAAAAAGGAGCTTGCAATATGGAGTGCCGGCTGTTCCTTCGGGAATGAGCCGTACAACCTCGCTATGTGCGCCGCCGAATATCTGGGACCGCATAAAAAGGAGTGGGACTGCCGCATTTTGGCGACAGACGTTTCATTCCATGCGCTCAGAAATGCCAAAAACGGAATGTACCCCGAGCAGGACTTGGAACAGCTCCCCACAGGGTGGAAGGAAAAATACTTTGTCAAAAAAGCAAAGGGCATATATCAGGTGACAGATGAGCTTAGGAGCGACGTTATCTTTAAATACCATAACCTTATGGAGCCGATAGAGTTCAAAAAGAAATTTGACCTTATCCTCTGCCGAAATGTTATGATATATTTTGATGAACATACCAAATCTATGCTTTGCAGGCGCTTTTATGATGCGTCTGCCGAGGGCGGCTACCTTTACATAGGCCATGCCGAGGCAGCGCCCTTTGATATGCAATATACCAAAGTCAAAACAGCGATATACCAAAAGATCACATCACAGGGAGGTGAGGGCTGATGGATAACAAGATAAGAGTTCTGATAGTTGATGACTCGGCTGTTTACCGCACGGTTTTTGAGAGGATACTAAATGAAAACCCCGATATCCAGGTGGTCGGCAAGGCTGAGGACGCTTACAAGGCGCGTGACCTCATAATAAGCCTCCACCCCGATGTAATGACGCTTGATATAGAAATGCCGAAAATGACGGGCGTTGAGTTTTTGAAAAAGCTTATCCCCCAGTATGCTATCCCCGTGGTGGTATGCTCCTCCGAGGAAAAGAGCGCTATCAAGGCGATAGAGGCAGGCGCGGTCGAATTTGTCGCAAAGCCCAAAAACCTTACCTCGGGCGCAGAGCTTAATAAGTTCGGGGAAATGCTCGCACGGGCGGTAAGGCAGGCAAGGGCGGCTAAAAATATCCACTCGGGCGCGCTCAGCTATAAGGTAAAAACGCATGATAACGCCGAAAAGACCGACAAGATAATAGCCATAGGCGGCTCAACGGGTGCGACAGAGGCTCTCCCAAAGGTGCTTGAGGGCATGAATATCCACACACCGCCTATAATCTGCACTATCCATATGCCCGAGGGCTACCCCGAGATATACGCGCAAAGGCTCAACAAACAGCTCAAAATCGAGGTCAAAGAGGTCACAGACGGAATGTACCTAAAGCGCGGAATGGCGGTCATCGCTCGCGGAAACCACCATATGCGCGTTTACAAGGACAAAAACGGCTACTTTGTCACCTGCGAAACGGGGCCTAAGGTATCGGGGCATTGCCCGAGCGTTGATGTAATGTTTGAATCCTGCGCCTACTGCGCTAAGGATAATGCTATAGGCGTTATCCTCACGGGCATGGGCGATGACGGGGCTACGGGTCTGCTTGCTATGAAAAAGGCAGGCGCGTTCACTATCGGGCAGGACGAGAAAAGCTCGCTTGTCTACGGAATGCCTAAGGCCGCATACGAGCTTGGCGCTGTAGATGTTCAGACCTCGCTTGACAATATAGGCTATGAGATTTACAAAAAGCTGAAAGGAAAATAAACTATGGTTACCTTTGACAATGTTAATGAGTACCTGCGCTTTGAGGTAAACGGCAGGCTTTTCGCAGTTCCCATGAGTTCGATAGTTGTTATCTTGCAGGCGACAAAGCCCGTTAAGATCCCCGAGTTTCCCGACTACATTGAGGGAACGGTGACTTACGAGGGGAATATAGTTCCCGTTATCAATTCAAGGATACGCTTTGGCTACCCCGATGCAGAGATAACCAACCGCAACATAATCATTATCTGTGAGGCAGAGGGTAAGGCCGCAGGTATACTTATTGACACTATACTTGATTTCAGGCGGCTTGCCGAGGGCGAGCTGAAACCCCCGCCGAACCTCAACGAGGACGCCTCCTCGCGCTACCTAAGCGGAGTTTTTGTAGACCACGGCGACACGCTTTGCTATGTTATCGACCTGTTCAAGATGTTTAACGAAAGCGACTCACACATTATCCCCGACTACGTTACCGATGACGGCATCGCGGACGAGGAGCAGGAGGAAGAATAAAAATAACGGAGCTGATGCAAAAAACATCAGCTCCGTTTTATTATCGTTATAAATCGGAATATGTGGTGAAGCAAAGCCACCGCGAAGGGGGCTTTCCCTGCTCACGAAGTAAGCAAGTGCCCCCAAACCCCTTCGGGATGCCGACACCATAACTGTTAACTATTATCTGTTAACTGTTAACTGCGAAGCGAAGCTTCGCCAAGCTCCGTTTTGTCTATCAGAAAAACGTTGCGACTTCCTGCTTGGGTGGGGTCGCTCTTGATACCTCGGTGACTTTCAGTACCGGGCCTTTTCCGCGGTAGAGCTTGTTTTTCTCAAACGCTACTACACCCGTTACCTTTATCCAGTCCTTTGCTTTGAGCGTCTTTGCACCGCTCCATTCAGCGGCAGCGCCCATGTACTGAATGTCCTCAACGCAGCAGGTCATAACGTGCCTGCCGATAGCAAAGGTGTTGTCGGGGAATTTATCATCTCTTGCTACTACGCCCTTGAAGGTGACAGTCTTGCCGACATATTTCTGCGGCTCCTCAGCGCAATCTCTGTAAAAGAGCGCATAGTCGGTATCCTCTATCACGATATGGTCAGCATTCACATCAAACGGCAGCGGATCCTCGATATCATCATACTGTACCCTGCCGTCAGTGTATTCATAGGCGATATTTATCCCTCTGCTCACACCTCTGCATATCTTGTGCAGCTCCATCATATCTATCTTGTCATCATAGCGGTTGAAGATCACAAGCTCGGCAGTTTGCAGCTTGTCAACAACAAGACTTCTGATGTTTGCATTGTAGCTTATGAATGTGCCGGCATCTGCAAGCATTATCTCCTGATAAATGCCAAAGTCCGCAGGCAGCGCATTAAAAAGCTCCGCAAGCTGCCACATTCCGTTGTATTCCACAAGCACCCTCTGAGCGCCTGCCTCGTCAACAAGGCGGTTTATGTTAGCCTCGTTAAGCTCGCTTATGTCCTCTATAACGGCCACACTAACGTCCTTAGATGCCATTTTGGAAGTGTCAAGCTCCTCCTCGCCCTCCTCGCAGAGGATAATAAGGGTCTTTTCTCCCGTGTTAAAGCGCTTGTCTTCAAGCGTCTGCTGTATAAACCTTGTCTTTCCTGCCTCAAGGAATCCCGTAAACAGGTAGACAGGTACTCTTATTTCAGGCATTCCCGGCATAGCTTACGCCTCCTCTACACCGAAAAGCTCGGATATCGCTTTCTCGTTTATCTTGGCACCAATTACACAAAGCCTGCCCGTAACGCCTGCCGAGCCCGTTCTTACATCGGGTGTGCCCGGGATATAGTCATAGTGTATCCAGCTGCCGTCCTTTGCAGGAACAATGCCCTTAGCGCGCAGTATCATACCGTATTTCTCCTCATCGGCAAGCGCCTCAAGGGCTGCGGTTATCTCTTCCTTTGTAAACTGCTTAGCACTCTCAGCACCCCAGCTTGTGAATACGTCATCAGCGTGGTGGTGATGATGATGCTCGTGGTCATGGTCATCATGGTCATGGTGGTGGTGATGTTCATGCTCCTCTTCATCATGGTCATGGTGGTGATGATGTTCATGCTCGTGTTCATCTTCGTCATGGTCATGGTGGTGGTGATGCTCATGCTCGTGGTCATGGTCATCTTCATCGTGGTCATGGTGGTGGTGATGCTCATGCTCCTCCTCGTCATGCTCGCTCTGCTTTCTTGCCTCAGCCAAAAGCTCTGCAAGCTCGTCATCAAGGGTGTTTTTCTGCGTCATAGCCTCTACGATAGACGCACCCGAAAGCTCGTCCCAGTCGGTCGTTACGATAGTTGCCTTGTCATTGAGCGCTCTGAGCCTTGCAACGGTATCATCAAGCTTATCCTGCGAAAGCCCCTTTGTGTGGCTTAAAATAAGACAGCTTGCATATGTTATCTGGTTATCAAAGAACTCACCGAAATTCTTCTGATACATCTTGCATTTCTTAGCGTCAACAACAGTAGTAAAGCCGTCAAGCTCAACATCGCTTACCCCGAGATTCTGGACGGCTCTAATAACATCCGAGAGCTTGCCGACGCCCGAGGGTTCGATAAGTATCCTGTCGGGGTGGTACTGAGTCAGCACCTGCTCCAAAGCCTTGCCGAAGTCACCAACAAGCGAGCAGCATATGCAGCCCGAATTCATCTCGGTTATCTGCACGCCTGCCTCCTGCAAAAAGCCGCCGTCAATACCTATCTCACCGAACTCGTTCTCAATAAGCACGAGCTGCTCGTTATTAAAGCCGTCAGCAATAAGCTTTTTTATAAGTGTAGTTTTCCCGGCGCCGAGAAAGCCCGAGAATATGGTTATCTTTGTCATAAAAATCTTCCTTTCAAAAAAATATGTTTTCTTACAAATAATAATTATACCACTTTTTTTGTTATAAATCAAGGTATAATTTATGAATACACGCATAATGCACCCGACCGCAGTGAGGGGGAACTCAACTGCGGTCGGGCGGTAATATATATGGATGAAGAAAATAATATGTAGTCGGGACGATTAAAATAAACATAGACATTAGCTGCAAGCCGTCGAAATTATTCAGGCTGTCCCTTGACCTTGATATAAATATACACCCCTACTGTGAAAGAATAGTGATAAGGATTTGAAAGTATGGGAAAATATTCTATAACCAAAACTTATACCGTCATAACTATTAAATATTTGACATCGTGGGTTTATTATAGTATAATAATAAAAACAATTTGACAAACCGGAGTTTGGCGATTCGTTGGAGAGGGGCAAGGCGAAGGGGGTACGGGGGGCACTTGCTTACTTCGTGAGCTGGCAAAGCTCCCCGGAAAACAAGCGCGCTCTCTCCATTATTCATTATTCATTATTCATTGCTACCGAGGTGATCTTTATTCTAATGTGGGGAATTATTTTAATTGTTGCAGTCGCGCTGCTCGGCGCAGGGTTTGTGTATCTTACTGTTTGTTTCTCGCGCTTTGGGTTTATTAAAAAGCTTGCAGGAGAGGTAAGCGTAAAAAGGCGGCTATTCGGGCTTTTGTGTATCGCTGCGATAATGGCAGCGCTCACCATCACGCTCGGGGTCGTAAATGCGGCTATATGTATAGTTAATCTGCTGCTGTTCTTTATCATAGCCGATATTGTCGGGCTGATAATAAGAAAAGCCGCAAAAAAGGAAAGAAAGCATTATTTTGAGGGATATGCGGCACTGCTTGCTGCGGTGATTTATCTGTGTATCGGCTTTTACCTTGCAAACGGCGTGTGGGAAAAGGACTACTCTCTTAAGACCGACAAGGATATAGGTCAGCTTAAGATAATCCAGTTTGCTGACTCGCACGTTGGCACTACCTTTGACGGCGAGGGGCTCAATAAGTACATAGACGAGATGAACGAGCTTGACCCCGATATAGTTGTTATAACGGGCGACTTTGTCGATGATGATACCGACAGAGAAAATATGATAGCGGCAAGCGCGGCAGTCGGCAGGCTCAAAACAAAATACGGCGTTTATTACTGCTTTGGCAACCATGATAAAGGCTACTACGATAATTCAAGGCGCGGCTATAACAGCGATGACCTTGTTGCAGAGCTTGAAAAAAACGGCGTGACGGTTTTAGAAGACGAGTCCGTTTTGGTGGACAATAGGTTTTATGTGGTAGGCCGTGCCGATAAGTCCGAGGAGCTTGAAGGCAGATCGGGCTACCGCAAGCCGATAGACGAGCTTATGCAGGGGCTTGACAAGGACAAATACACGATAGTTCTTGACCACCAGCCGAACGACTACGATGCCGAATCAAAAGCGAATGCCGACCTTGTGCTTTCAGGCCACACCCACGGCGGACAGATGCTCCCGATAAACCGCATAGGCGAATGGATAGGTGCAAATGACTACACCTACGGCTACAAGAGGATAGGGAGTACCGACTTTATAGTCACCTCGGGCATATCCGACTGGGCGATAGATTTCAAAACAGGCTGCCGCTCGGAGTATGTGGTGATCGACGTTAGCGAAAACTGAAACAAGCCATAGTTTTTCTGATATAAGTTCAGGAAGACTATGGCTTTTTTGTTGACATTTTAAAAGGGCTATGCTATAATTTTTACAATACAAACCGGAGTTTGTAACTCCCCCTTCCCTTTGAAGGGAAGGGGGCTGGGGGGTTAGGTAGAGCCCCTCCCGAGCGATAGTCTAAGGCTTTGTTCATCGCTCCGAGGGGGCAAGTCGCCTTTCGGCGCCTTGTTGGGGGCTTTCCGCTCGCCCCCAAACCCCTTCGGGATGCCTACACCATAACTGTTAACTGTTATCTGTTAACTGTTAACTGCGAAACGAAGTTTCGCCAAACTCCGATTTATAACACAACACTAATAAAAGGCAGGTGAGTGATATGCAGATGATGATACCGTCAGGAGTGAATGTTCTCTCCTTTCTCCGTGAGAAAGGGGTCTTTGTGCCTGCTCATTGCGGCGGTGCAGGGGCTTGCGGAAAGTGCGTGATAAAGGTCATCGCAGGCTCTCTGCCGCCGAGCGAATGTGATAAAAGGCTTTTGAGCAGGCAAAGCATCGTCAGCGGCGCGCGCCTTGCCTGTAAAGCATTCACCGCCTCGCCCGTCAGAATTGAGATAAATGATGCCTCCGCTTTCAACACGCCCGACATCAAATGGGAGCAGCCCGATAAATCCCACACCTTCGGCCTTGCCGCCGATATCGGAACTACCACTATCGCCGTGTCGCTTGTTGATATTACAGCAAAAAGGAGCATTCGCACTGTGTCTGCCGCGAACGCGCAGGGCTCTTTCGGGGCTGATGTTATCACAAGGATAGGCGCAGCTCTCTCGGGCGAAAAAGCGGCATTAAGAAAGGCCGTGACAAAAAGCCTTGCAGATGCTGTGGGGCGCCTTGACTGCGCGTCGCTTGAATTAACAAAAATGACGATCGCCGCAAACACGGCTATGTATCATATGCTTTTGGGGCTTGACTGCACGGGGATAGCAAAAGCCCCCTTTGAGCCTGCCACCCTCGGCGGCGAGCAAGTTAGCCTGCAAGCGCTGATTAATGACAGCGCCGCCCCCGACATTCCCGTGACGCTTGTAAGAGGAATAAGCCCCTTTGTCGGCGGCGATATCACCTCGGGGCTTGCCTGCACGCAGCTTGCTGATAACACGCTGCTTTTAGACCTCGGCACTAACGGCGAGGCGGTGCTTTTCTCGGAAGGCAGGTTTATCTGTTCATCTGCGGCGGCAGGGCCTGCGCTTGAGGGCGGCGAGCTTAGCTGCGGCATGGGCGGAGTTAACGGCGCTGTCTGCCGCGTTTACGAGCATGACGGCAGGCTCAGGTTTGACACTATCGGCAGCGCTCCCCCACTCGGCCTTTGCGGCTCGGGCGCTGTAGACCTGCTCGCTTGCTGTATAGATAAAGGCTATGTCGATAAGCAGGGCGTTTTTTTGGATAGCTATTTCGAGAACGGCTTTGAGCTTGCAAGCGGTGTCACGCTCACCCAGCAGGACATCAGAGAATTGCAGCTCGCCAAGGCTGCTATCCGCGCCTGCGTTGATACGCTTATTTCCCACGCAGGCAAAAAATATGAGGATATCTCACAGCTTATCATCGCAGGCGGTTTCGGGCATTTTCTTGATATACAAAGCGCCTGCAAGATAGGCCTTATCCCGAACGCGCTTAAATGTAAGGCGCGCGCAGTCGGCAACACCTCGCTTAAGGGCGCAGAGCGCTCGCTTTATGATGAGCGCTTTTTTGGCAGGCTTGATGATATCATTTCACGCGCCGAAACGGTGGAGCTTTCCTCCGACGAGGGCTTTAAGGCGCGGTTTATTGAAAATATCGGGTTTTAAAAATCTACTGCACAAAAATAAAAAAGAATAAACAATAATTAAGGTATCGGCATTATCTCATTTCCTTGCGCGATTTTAGAATCTATCGGCGCAGCCGATACCTCTTTTATTATTTATTCTTTATTCTTTCTTTATTTCTTATTTTAGAGGGCGCGCGGAAAGTATTCCGATAGGGTAACTTTCTTAGCAGCGCCCTCGCTTTGCAGCGTTTAAAATTCTCCTATAAAAAGCGAAAAAGCAGTCCCTATTGGAACCGCCCTTCATGAAAAGTATTTATTCAACATAATTTATTATATCACATCCACGGGAAATTTAAAGTAAATTCTTAGGCTTTTTTGTAAATAATATGTAAATCGACAGCAATCGCTCAAAACCGCGCAAATACGCGCTTTTAAAAATGTTAAACGTTTTAAGCAACTGCTTTTGTTATTTTGCGCAAACATTTAATCAAATATGTAACAGCTAAAAACCCACGCTGAATTGCCGCTTAATCGTTTGCTGTTGACAATGAGAATATAATGTGCTATAATTTTTAAAAAATAATGGGAAACGGCAAGATAAACCGGAGTTTGGCGAAGGGGTTCGGCAAGCCTCGCCCCTTGTCGGGGGCTTTGCCTGCTCACGAAGTAAGCAAGTGCCCCAAAGCCCCCTTCGCACTGCAACCTCCGTTTTGCCAAAATCCCAAAAAGGGGAAAGAAAGTATGATAAGAAATGCCAATGGCCAAATAAGAAAATATGCGGCTCTGATTATTTTTGTTACAGGGCTTGTAATGGCAGGGGTCAACTTATTCGGCTACTTCAGAGCTAAAAAGGAGTATGAAGACCTCATAGCACGATGCAGTGAAACTATCGACGGCGAGGTCATCAGCTGCGATTCCTATACCGTTAAAAAGAGAAAGCGTATCTCAAAGCATAACTATAATACCTATACCGAAACACGCTATAAAACTACTGTTTCCTATACCGTTGACGGCAAGGGCTATTCAATGGTGTATGACAGTACGTCCTCATTTCCCGTCGGGGCAATGACTCAGCTTAAATATGACCCGAATGACCCCTCGACCTCATTTCTCGGCAGCGCGCCGCCCTCTAACTATAATTCAAGGATAGCTATGATAATAACATCTGGTTTTATTTCGTTAATCGGTATCGCCGCCTTCCTTAAATTGAGAAATCAGTATTGACAACTCCTAAAATAAATACTATAATATTAATAAGAAATGGGCTCGCCCGAAAGGAAAGATAATAATGACCGTTTATGAGGCAAAGCAGAGAATTGATGAGCTTAAAAAACAAAAGGATATATGCATTTTAGCGCACAGCTATGAATCAAGAGATATTATTGAGGTGGCAGACTTTACGGGTGACTCCTACAAGCTAAGCGTTGACGCATCTAAGGTCACAAATCAGAATATTGTTTTTGCTGGCGTGCATTTTATGGCGCAGACGGCGAAAATGCTCTCGCCCGACAAGAATGTTTATATGCCGAACACCGCGGCAGGCTGCGAAATGGCAGAGCAGATGGACACTATCACGCTTGCCGCTATGAAAAAGGCCGAGCCTGACAGACTTGTGGTAGCCTACATAAACACCACCGCCGAGCTTAAAACGCTTTGCGATGTGTGCGTTACCTCGTCAAGCGCCGAGAAGATAGTAAGCTCTCTTCCCGATAAAAAGATACTCTTTATCCCCGACTGCAACTTAGGCGCTTTCGTTCAGAAGGCCTGCCCCGATAAGGATATAAAGCTTTTTAACGGCGGCTGCCCTGCTCATCAGAGAGCCACAAGAGATGATGCGTTAGAGGCAAAGGCTATGCACCCGAACGCTTTAATGCTCGTTCACCCCGAATGCAGGCCTGCGGTAACAGAGCTTGCAGACTACGTCGGCTCAACAAGCGGCATTATGAATTTTGCCAAAAAGAGCAGCAGCAAGGAATTTATCATCGGCACGGAAATGTCGATAGCCGAGCATTTGCAGTATGAATGCCCCGATAAGAAATTCTACCTGCTCTCCAAAAACATCATCTGCCCGAATATGCGCATGACAACGCTTATGGACGTTTTGAGCATCTGCGAGGACATCGGAACCGGTGATGCCGCCGACAGAGAGATACTTATGAGCGATGAGCTTATTGCAAAAGCCAAGGTCTGCATCGACAAAATGATAGAACTCGGCGGATAAGTTATCAATGCACAATGCACAATTAAATAAAAAACAGGTATCACTGCCGATCATTTAAAATCATCGCGCAGCGATACCTTTTTTATTCTTTATTATTTATTCTTTCTTCTTTCTTATTTTAGCGGCGGCACACCGCCGCGCCATTGCACTCTTTTGATCATTCAACTGAAATTATGTAATAGTACACGGGCTGGCCGCCGTTTATGAGGTTTACATCAAGGTTTGAGAATTTGTTTCTCACCTGCTCTGCAAGCGCCTCGGCCGCCTCCTCGGTAACGTCTGCGCCGTAGATTATCGTCACAAACGAGCTGTCGCCCTTGACCAAACGCTTTGTCAGCTTGTATGCGCCTTTAGCAAGGTCTTTCTCGACAAATGAGAGCCTGCCGTTTTCCATGCAGAGAATCTCGCCCTTTTTGATGTTGTGACCCTCATAGTCGCTGTCACGCGCCGCAAAGGTTATAGTTCCCGTGGAAACGCCCTCGAGCGCCGCCGTCATAGCCGTGATATTTGACTTTGTATCGGCATCGGGGTCAAATGCGAGCATTGCCGATATCCCCTGCGGAATAGTGCGCGTCTGCAAAACTACTACCTTTCTGTCGTCGCAAAGTTTCATAGCCTGCTCAGCCGCCATAATGATGTTCTTGTTGTTCGGCAGAACAAATACGTTCTTCGCAGGACAGGCAAGTATCGCCTTTAAGATGTCGTCAGTCGAGGGGTTCATAGTCTGTCCGCCCTTGACGATGCAGTCAGCGCCTAAGTCTGCAAACATATTCTCAATGCCCTTGCCTACCGCAACGGTAACAAAGCCGTATTTCTTATCGGGCTTTACGGGCTTGAACTCAGGGGTATCCACCTGCTTTTTGGCATTCTCGTGCTGAAGTTTCATATTCTCTATCTTCGGCAGATTTATATAGCCGAACTCCAGCCCCTTTTGTATCGCAAGGCCCGGGTCATTGGTATGAACATGGACCTTTATTATCTCATCATCATCAACTACCACAACGCAGTCGCCTATAGTTTCAAGGTATGCGCGCAGCTTTGAGGGGTCAGCGCAGTCCTTTTTCTTTGTGATGAGCATTTCCGTGCAGTAGGTAAATGTTATCTCCGAATCAAACTTGCCGACTGTATCGGCAAATGTTTCAACAGTGACAACGGGCTCGTCCTTTTCAGCCTCGTTTTCAATTATCTCCCCCGTTTTAAATGTGTGGAGCATTGCCTCAAAAATAAACACAAGCCCCTTGCCGCCTGCGTCAACTACGCCTGCCTTTGCAAGCACAGGCAAAAGCTTAGGTGTATTTTCAAGAGAAACAGCCGCCGCCCTGCACACCTCTTCCCAGATAAGAACGGGGTCATTAGTCGTGCGGGAAACCTCCCTGCCCTTTTCGCTCGCCTCTCTTGCCACTGTAAGTATAGTACCCTCAGTAGGTTTCATAACGCTCTTATATGCGCCCTCAACGCCCAGCTCAAGAGCCCTTACTATCATTTCGCTGTCGCACTTATCCTCACCCTTCAGTGCCTTTGAAAAGCCCCTGAAAATAAGCGAGGTTATAACGCCCGAGTTTCCTCTTGCGCCCCTTAAGCACCCTGCCGCCATAGTCTTAGCGGCCTCCGCGACCGTGCAGTCGTCCTTTAGATGCTTAAGCTCCGCTACGGCGTTAGATGTCGTCATAGCCATATTCGTTCCCGTATCACCGTCAGGCACGGGGAAAACGTTAAGCTCGTCTACCGCCTTTTTATTGTTTGCTATCCCATTCGCACCGCTTATAAAAGCATCGCGAAGAAGTTTGCCAGTTATCACCTTGTTTCCTCCTACCAATCAGCATTTGCGCTCAGCCGAGCATTTTATCAATAAACACGTTCACCTTTTCAGGCCTTACCCCTGCCTCGCTTTCAAGCACATATTCCACCTTATGTATAATGCTGTTTGCGATAGCGTTAAGGTTCACGCCGTATGCAACGGATATATGCAATCCGATTATAGGCCTGCCCGAAGGTGTATGCTTTATGGTAACGCCGAAATTCTCAGCCCTTTTACGCTTAATAAAGCCCTCGATACCCTGAACTGCGCCTGCGCGGTTGATATCCGCAACGCCGAAACAGCTCTCGGCAGTTTTAGACACAAGGGTCTTAAGATATCTGTCAGATATCCCGATAGTACCAAGATGGTTTCTTACCTTTATCATACAAAGCACTCCTTTCACAGCAAAGCAATGCCTTATACGGCAATGCCATATACCTAACCTATATTATTATATCACATAGCCGCCCTATTTGCAAGCGATTTTCAAAATTTGTACAGCTGTATAAAAAACTTACAGCTGTAAAATATGCACAAAGAAATGGTTCGATATCTAATTTTTGACGTTTATCAAAAATATGTATTTTTCCGCGTATCTGCGCCGTTTACAGAGATGGTTCGATATCTAAATTTTTTCCGCCTGACAAAAGCCGCTCTTCATAAAGAAAAGCGGCTCTTGTTGAATATTATTTAAAATCAAAATTATCAAGGTCAAGGTTTGAGGTGTCAAGGCCGTCCATAAAGCCGCTCGTTCCCGAGCTGTCGGGGATAAGGGGCTGATTTTCGTCCTTTGGCTGACCTGTCAGCAGGTTGATGCTGCCGCCCTCGCTGCCCTCCTTGGGCTTTTGGATTATCTTCTGCTCACCGAATATCGAATCAGCATTGATATTCTGCGCAGGCTGAGGTATCACATTGGGAGCAGGCTGCTGCCCTCCCGAAAGGCCGCCGCCCATAAGGCTGCCCTGCTGTGCAGGCTGTGAAGGCCGCGCGTAAGGGCTTGTAAGCGTAGGTGCGCCCTGCTGCGGCTGTGACGGCTGTGCATAGGGGCTTGTAAGCGTAGGTGCGCTCTGCTGCGGCTGCTGCACGGGTCTGCCCTGCTGCATATAGCCTGCATTCGATGCTGCCTCTGCCGCCTTGTTCTGCTCGGTAACAGACGTTCCCTGCGGAACATAGCTTGTTGTAAAGCCGCCAGGGGTATACATCGGGTTCGGGTGGCAGCCTACGGGCGGATTAAGCCCGAAAATCGTAAACAGCGTGCCCACAAACGTAGTATCGACCGTCAGATAATTAATAAAATTCTTATGATTATATGTCTTGCGCCTTGCGTCATATGTAGTGTTGTCAACAAGCACATAGTTTTCCATATAGGAGCGCGAATGGAAAAGCGTTACCGTAAAGTAATTTGTCCTGCCGCCTGCTGTGATGAGCGCCTGATTGTTAAAAAGCGACATCGGGTCAGCCTCCATAGAGGATTTAAGTGCCTGAGCGTTGACAGCGCCGAACTTGAACTGTGTATTATGCCTGATAGCCCAGTCGTTATCCGACTCGATAAACGGCCTCTGGCACATAGGTATAGCGATAAGGAAAGCAGGAACGTTTATAACGAGCAGCTCACCTATCCACACGAGCCAGAGAATAAAGCCGTGAACAGGCTCACTTTCGGATTTGGATGAAGATGAATATGAGTGGCTGGAGCTGTATGACCAGCGCCCCTCGGAGTTTATCTGCTTGATATCGCTCATAAGCTTGCCGGGGTGTGTCATAAGATTTATAACGCTTGCCTTGTTCTTATAGCCCATATAGTCAAGAGCCTCATCGCCGTGGTAATCAAGGATATACTCCTTAAAGCTAAGCTCTGTCAGCTTATGCATCGACTCCTCGATAGCGTCCTCATCATTTCCGAAGAAGGCCGCATAGCCCATAGTTTCCCAAAGAGATGCATCGGGGTAGCGCTGGATATAGTATTCGCAGTAATCGGTAGTATCATCGAGCAGGCCGCCTGCCATGCTGCCTGCCAAAGAGCCGCCCATAGAATCGCCGAGTACCGAGGCAGCGCCCGAGCCCTCCTCATCATCAGAGCTGACATACTTTTTATAGTCAGTTCCGGGGAGTTTTGAATACTCTTTATATACCGCCTTAAGCCCGTCGATCGTTTCCTTGCTTGTGATCATTTCAGTAAGGCTGATGCTTTGCGCCCCCTCGGCATTGCCAAAGCTGCTCGCAAGGCCGGCTAAAGCATCATCAAAGGCCTTTGTAAAGGGCTTGTCAAAGTCTATCTCCATACCGATTTTGGCTAAGCTTTCATTCATTTTGTCGATAGCCTCATCAAGATCTTCGGCAACATAATCATACTGATCCTGCCTGTCGAAATGGTCATAAAGCGCCCACTTGAAGAAAGTAGTGAACAGCAGCGCCACACAAAGCGAAACGATGACCATTTTCGGGCTCCTGAGCTTGAATTTCTTGATAAAGAAATAAGCAACGCCGCCCATTGCCGCGCCGTAAAAAGCCGCCATAAGGATACAAAGGTAAACTACGGGGCACACGCTGTTGAGCTTTAGATAGAGAAACGATATTCCCATACCCACAACGGTGGTACAAAGTATCATCATTATCAGCCCCGTTATGGAAAACTTATCCGAGGGCTTATAGTATTTTCCTTCCATAATCAGAATTCTCCCCTGAAACATAGATTTTTATATAGGCAATACCGCACAACCATTGTACGTCAGATACGCAGTCAGATTTTTCGTCAGATCGCCTGAATTTACCGCAGGAATACTAACGTATTTCAAGGTGAATTTAGGTGATATGGCGGAAAATCTGCAAGCAGATGGCGTGCAAAGGCGCAAGCCGGTGGTTGTGCGGTATTGCCTATAAGTAATTATACCATAAACAGCCATGTTTTGCAAGTACTTTTTTAAAAAATATAATCTTTTTAACGACCTTAAAGCATCTCAAAAAAGAGGTTGCTGTAAATTATCCGCGCAGGGTTCACCTGCTGCTGGTTGTAGGCTATAACAAGCTTTACATAGGCCGCAACGTCGGAGATACGGTCGATAGTTTTAACGCCCATATCGCGTATTTCTCCCATGCTTTCATATATATCCGCCTTGCCGCCCTTAGTGCCGCAGAGGTAGAGGGGGATATCAAGTGCCTTGCACTTTTTGGCAAAACTAATGAGCGAGCGCTCGCCGCCGTGAGAAAGGCTCGTGCAGGCCGTGCCGCTGTGGTAGAGGGTATGCAGCACCGCCGCAGGCCGTGAGGAGAGATTTACCGAAGAATAGTTAAAATTAGGATATGGGTTTATCACAAGCACCTCGTGCTCCAGTTTAATATTCGGGTCGATGATACGCTCGCGCGGCTTGTCAAGGCGGTATTCGCTCACCCCCTCGAACTCTTCGCCGCCGTAGCAGGAAAAGCGGTCAAGGAAGGTATCGGCAGGCAGCAGCCTTGTGGAAAGATACACCTTTTCAAAAACAGTGAAAATGCCGATATATCTCCCCTCCCTGATAAGTTTTACCGCCGAGGTGAAGTTAAAAAGCCCGTTTGAGCCGCGCTCATCAAGCGGCTTATTCGATGCGGTAAGAACTATCGGGATAGCGGTATGCCGAAAAAGCATTCCGATAAGTGCCGAGGTATAGGCAAGCGTATCGCTGCCGTGAGTGATTATGATACCGCAGTATTTATCAAAGTCAAATGAGCAGAGTGAGGATATGAGCGCGTTCCACTCCTCAAAGCACAAATTCTCGCTAAGGATATGCACGGGTGAATGGGTTTCAAACCGAGTTTCATTATCACCGCTCGTTTTGCGGTAAAGGTCTAAAAGATAGCCGCCCCTTTGCTTGTCGGGGGAAATGATGCCGCCGCTTGAAAGGCTTGCTATAGTTCCGCCCGTAAACAGCACAAGTATAGGTTTCATGGGCTTTTCGCCTCCTTTTGTTTGTGATTATTATCTTAACACAATATCTTTCAAAAGTCAAGTTTTGTGCAAGGTGCATAAAATCTTTGAAAACTTTAATTGATTATGAGCATTGAAATAAATGTGAGATTTTGGTATAATATTATAGTCGGCAAAATCAGAGATATCATTCAGCCGATAAAAAGATAATCGGAGGTTAGACTATGTGGGCATATGAAAGTGTTTTTTATCAGATATATCCCCTGGGGTTCTGCGGCGCGCCGTTTGAAAATGACGGAAAAGAGGAGCATCGCATTTTAAAGGTGCTTGACTGGGCAGACCATATAAAGGAATTAAACTGCAACGCAGTATATTTCTCGCCCGTGTTCGAGTCGGACACGCACGGCTACAACACAAGAGATTACACGAAGATAGACTGCCGTCTGGGAACGAATGAGGACTTTGCAAAAGTTTGCAAGGCACTTCACGAGCGCGGCATAAAGGTAGTGTTAGACGGGGTTTTCAACCACGTCGGCCGTGGGTTCTGGGCTTTTCAGGACGTACTTAAAAACCGCGAGAACTCGCGCTATAAGGATTGGTTCCATATCAACTTCGGCGGCAACTCAAACTATAACGACGGCCTTTGGTACGAGGGCTGGGAGGGGCATTTTGACCTTGTAAAGCTAAACCTTTGGAACAACGAGGTAGTCGAGCATATCTTTAGCTGCATAAAGGGCTGGGTAGATGAATTTGATATCGACGGATTAAGGCTTGACGTGGCTTACTGCCTGAATAAAGATTTCTTAAAGAGATTAAGAGGCTTTACCGACAGCTTAAAGCCCGAATTTTTGCTTTTGGGCGAGCTTTTACACGGCGACTACTCGCAGTTTGTAAATAACGAGATGCTCCATTCAGCTACAAATTATCAGTGCTACAAGGGGCTTTATTCAAGCTTTAACTCTATGAATATGTTTGAGATATGCCACTCGCTCAAAAACCAGTTCGGCCCCGAGCAGTGGTGCCAGTACAGAGGTATGCATCTGCTGTCATTTGTTGACAACCATGATGTTTCAAGAGTTGCGACTATACTCAACAACAAAAAGCACCTTCCGCTTATTTACGCTATTCTTTTCGGAATGCCGGGTATCCCCTGCATTTACTACGGAAGTGAGTGGGGCGCTGAGGCTGACAAGAAGGACGGCGACCCTGCGCTCAGAGTTTCCTTTGACGAGCCTGTAAACAACGAGCTTTCGGAGTACATCTCAAAGCTTGCAAAGATACACCGTGAGAGCAAGGCACTTTGCTATGGTGACATAAGCGTTCCCGTGCTTACAAACAAGCAATGCATTATTCAGAGAAAATGTGATGATGAGCGCTACATGATAGCGATAAATGCTGACGATCAGCCATTTACAGCGCACTTTGACGCAGGCTGCGGCATGGCTGATGAGCTGATAAGCGGCACAAAGCACGATTTCGGCGGCGGCAGCGAGCTGCCCCCATACAGCGCACAGATCTGGAAAATGGAAAGATAAACAAAAGCAACTGCCCCGAGGTGAGCCTTATCACCCCGAGGCAGTTTTTTATTATTCTTCCAATATACAAAATAAAAAGCCACAGTGTCCTCAGGTCTGCCCTAAAAACACTATGGCTTAAATACTTTTTACGATGCTGTACCGAGAACAGCGGTGTCGTTTGCTTTCATAGATTTATCATAGCTGCCGGCGTAGTTAAGGTCTTTAAGTGCGTTTGCACACTTCTCGGTAGCAGCCTTTGGATATGAGCCCACAAAGAAATCATTCTGCGATTTTGCCGAGAACACGACATCGGGATAGCCGTTAACAAAAGAAACATAGTATACATAATCAGAGCCCGAGCCGAGCATATCATCAATATCATCTGTATTGGGCAGCCCCGAATAATTATTTGTTCCGTTTATTCCCTTTTTGATAGTGTGTGTTACCGAACCGTTAGTGCCGTTTGCGTCCATTCTTGTTGAGAGCGTAGCGGCGGATTCAAACACCTTTTTTGCCGATGCATTAGCAGCGGTAAGCTTTGAATCGGCTATATACCCCATCAAAGCAGGCACAAGTATCGCTGCAAGCACACCTATGATCGCAATGACCACAATAAGCTCCACAAGCGTAAAGCCCTTTTGAGATTTTTTCATTGTTCTTCCCTCCGTTTAGTTTAAAAAATACCAATATTTATATAAACGCTTTGCTTATCATTGCTCTGCGGCTCTCACCGCCCCCAAAAGAGCAAAAACAAAACGCTATATTCTTAAATGTTAACCGAGGACCGATGTATCATTTGCCTTCTGGCTCTTGGTATATGTTGGTGACTCATCCAGCTCCTTTAACGGCTTTTTGCACTTAGCTGTTGCCTCTACGGGATATGAGCCTACATAAAGGTCATTTTCCGTCTTTGCCGCAAAGCAAACTGTCGGAAAACCGTCAACAAACTCAACGTAGTAAGACATATCGCTCCCCGAGCCGAGCTGAGCATTGATATCCTGATAGCTCGGAACACCTGTCCTATATGCCGTTCCGTTGATTTTATGCTTACTTCTTCCTGATACGCCGCCCTCGCCTTTTACCTCAAGCTTTGTAGCAGCAGTAGCCGCGGCCTGATATACCTGCTTTGCATTGGCGTTGGCGGCACTTAGCTTTGAATCAGCCACATAGCCCATAAGCGACGGAACTAAGATCGCCGCAAGCACGCCGATTATAGCAATGACTACGATCAGCTCTACGAGTGTAAATCCCTTATTTGTTTTTTTCATAGGTACTCCTCCATATTCTGTTGTGATTATTTCTTTTTCTTTTCCCCTGCAAATTGTTATATTTGCTTACATTACATTATACAATAAATTATGACTATTGTCAATTAACAAGCAGGCTAAATGTATCACAATTTTTAAAATGATTTGTTGTTAATAGTAACCAAATATCACGAAAACGATTGACCCTACGAAATTTCGTATGTCAGGCTTAATATTTCTGTAACAAATTTAATCTGTACGTTTATACCGTCAGAATGCTTTTGTGAGTAACAAAAAACAGCGCTGTGAAAAACGCGCGAAAAATATACTAATAATTGCAAAAGACGGGGATAAAGAGAGTAAAATTTGTTACAAATAAATGTTGAAATGAGAAAAAAAATGATGTATAATAATAAAGATGGCGTTTTACTAAGAATTATAAACTAATTTTAAACCAATGGTTTGACCATAGAGGTAATTTTATGCAGGATAATAAAAACGAAAAGATATCAAAGGGAAACGGCATTCCCGATATAGACTTCAAAAAGAAGGAAGAGGAGCTTTCAAGCACGCTCCAGTTCAAGGTAGCTGATGCTATAAGCAAGGCTAAACAGAATAAGGACGATCTCCTTGACAGCCAGCGCGAAAGTGCCGAGCAGGATCATTTTGTGATAGATGTCAGCACAAAAAGCGTTGATAAGGTAGACTCTGTAAACCTTTTGAACGGCAGCAAAAAAAGCAGCTCGGAGCAAAGCAAAAGCCCTCAGAGCAGACACGCAGCGGAAAGGCCTTCTTCTCAGAGCGTTAACAAGCAGCCCCCTCCGCAAAGGGGCGAGGCGGTAAGAAAGGCATCTGCGCAAAGCTCCTCACACAAAGGCAGCAGCACGCCGCCCAAAAAGAAAAAGTGGACAAAGAGAAAGAAAGCACTTGTTATCACAGGGATAGTTTTTGTTTTTCTGTTTGCGCTTATCCTTATCGTTTACGGCTATTTCCACAAGTGGAACTCGCTGCTGAAAACCGACACGGGCAAGATAGATTCCACATTCTCGCTTGAAAAGGACACAAGCTCTCAAAACACGGTAGATAAAGAGGCCGAGGAGGACAGAATAAAGGCGGAGCTTAGAAAAATGGCATCGTCGATAATGAGTGAGGACGGTGTACAGAACATTCTGCTCATAGGTGAGGATATAAGAGATACCGCCCTTGAAGAGCGCGGCAATACCGATGTTATGATGATGATATCGCTCGATGAGAACAGAGGCAAGATAACAATGACCTCATTCCTGCGAGATACATACACGCCTATCCCGGGGTGGAATGCCTCAAAGCTCAACGCGGCATACGGCTACGGCGGTGTAGAGCTGCTCGCGGCGACATTGCAGCAGGACTACGCCATAAATATTGACAGATATGTAATAGTAAACTTCTACTCGTTTATTGAGATAGTTGACGCGGTAGGCGGCCTTGACTTTGATGTGAGCTTTACCGAGGCGGTGGCTATGCGTGACCCGTTGAACGAGCAGAACAACTACTTAGGCAACAAGGCAGGCACGGGCTATATCGACTTCAAGCAGTACGGCAAGGACGAGAGCCTGCTTTACACGGACTATGATTCCGACGCGCTGAGAACATATATCGAATACGGCTCGGCGGAGGACAACTCGATAAAGCTGCACCTTGACGGCAACCAGTCGCTTGCATATGCAAGGTCGCGCTACGGCTGCGGTGATGACTACGGAAGGGCATCAAGGCAGCGCGAGGCTATAGCCGAGATGATATCAAAGGCCAAGGGGCTTTCGTTCTCGGAGCTTGATGACCTTGCTGAAAAGGTTGCAAAGCAGGTAAGGACAGACATCAACGAAAACGAGGTCGCAGGCCTTATACTCAATGCATTCTCGTATATGGACTATGATATACAGCAGTTACAGATACCGGCAAGTGAGACATTCTCAAACCAGATAATCGACGGGCTTGACTGCTTAAGCGTTGACTTTATGGCAAACGCGCAGATAATCCAGCAGACTATCTACGGCAAGAGCAACATTGACTCACAGCAGAAAGCCGCAGGCCCGTTTGCTGACATGGACGGCAACGGTGTCAACGATTATTTTGTTGACAACAACGGTGACGGGATAGATGACAATATGCTCGACCTTGACGGTGACGGGATAGATGACCGCGCATGGAACGGCGGAAACACAAACACATGGAGCTAAGTGCGAGGGCTTTCGCCCTCTAAAATAAGAAAGAAGAAAGAATAAATAATAAAGAATAAAAAAGTATCGCTGCGCGATGATCTTAAGATCGTTGTGCAGCGATTTTTTCAACTAAAAAAGGCAAGAGCCTGCGCCCTTGCCTTTTAATGTATTTATCAGATCTTGACTGTCCAGCCGAATGTATCCTCGATCTTGCCCCACTGAATGCCTGTCATTGTATCATAAAGCATCTGCGAGATAGGCCCTATCTTGTTATCGTTGATAGTCATTACCTTATCGCCCCACTTTAAGTGGCCGACAGGTGAGATAACGGCAGCCGTACCTGTACCGAATACCTCATCGAGCTTGCCTGCATCGTAAGCGTCTGCGACCTCCTGAATGGTGATCCTTCTCTCGGTAGCCTTGATGCCCTTGGACTTGCAGACCTCAAGAGCGCTCTTTCTTGTGATACCGGGGAGAACGGAGCCTGTAAGCTCGGGAGTTATTACCTCGCCGTCTATTACGAAGAAGATATTCATAGAGCCGACTTCCTCGATATACTTCTGCTCAACGCCGTCGAGCCAGAGAACCTGCTCATAATCCTGCTCGTGAGCCTCGTCCTGACCCTTAAGGGAGATAGCGTAGTTAGCGGCAGTCTTTGCAAAGCCCGTACCGCCCCTTACTGCTCTTACATATTTCTGCTCAACATAGATCTTAACAGGGTCAAGGCCTGTGCTGTAGTAAGGGCCTGAGGGTGAAAGGATTATAAGGAAGAGATAGTGGTCTGCCGGCTTAACGCCTACAAAAGGATCGGTAGCGAAGATAAAGGGTCTGATATAGAGCGATGCGCCGTCTGTATGGGGGACCCAGTCCTTCTCGATCTCAACGAGCTTTTTGGTAGCCTCTACCATAAACTCCTCATCAATTTTCGGGATGACCATTCTCTCTGCTGATGTGTTCATTCTCTTATAGTTCTCGTCGGGTCTGAAAAGCTGAACTGTACCGTCAGCTGTTCTGTAAGCCTTAAGACCCTCGAATATCTCCTGACCGTAGTGCAGGCACATAGCCGCAGGAGAAAGGCTTATCTCGCCATAGGGAACTATTCTTGCATCATGCCAGCCCTGGCCTGCATCATAGTTCATAGCAAACATATGGTCAGTAAAGATATGACCAAAGCCCAGTTTGCTCTCATCTGTAGGCTTAGCCTTAGGAGATTTTGTCTGTTCAAACCTGATTTCCATTTAGGATTCCTTCTTTCAAAAAATAATCTACATCTATTATAATACTTTTTCAATAAAATTTCAAGTACCTTTACGCAAAAAATGAATTTTTTTATTTTAAATCCTTCATTTTTATATGGCAGGGGGTTAAAAAGGAAAATTGGAGGTTGTGGGGGCGATGCGCATACCGAAGGGGTTTGGGGGCGACCGGAAAGCCCCCGAAAAAGAGCGCGCGGCTTGTTAGGATACTATCTTAGCTTTGAACGTAAGTCAATCATAGAAACTTAAAGCACGAACAAAGCTATTCTTATGTCAAAGCTAAGTTCGCGC
>JAGBNQ010000045.1 GCA_017634275.1 Ruminococcus sp.
TATTTTAGAGGGCGCGCGGAAAGTGTTCTGATTGAGAATACATCTTTACCGCGCCCTCGCATATCCTGCCTTTGCCTTTATTGCTATTCAAAATCCTTTACGTCCACATCAAGCGGCTTGTCTATCTCCTTGCCGACGTAGCCCCCGTTTTTGCGCCTTTGCTTAACGCATTCGGTAAGAAGATACTCTATCTGCCCGTTTACCGAGCGGAAATCATCCTCCGCCCAGCTTGCGATGTCGTTATAGAGCTTTTCACTTAGCCGCAGCGGGACCTGTTTCTTCCCTGCCATCAGTATAAGCTGCCCGAGTTGACGATAGGCTGCGCGTCATGGTTTCCGCAGAGAACTACTAAGAGATTTGATACCATAGCGGCCTTTCTCTCCTCGTCAAGCTCTACTACCTGCTTTTTTGAAAGCTCGTCAAGAGCCATTTCCACCATTCCCACAGCGCCGTCAACGATAAGCTTTCTTGCATCTACAACAGCCGATGCCTGCTGCCTTTGCAGCATTGCCGCAGCTATTTCGGGGGCATATGCAAGGTAGGTTATCCTCGCCTCGATTATCTCTATTCCTGCGTTTTTAACTCTGTCCTGTATCTCGTCCTTAATGCGGTTTGCAACTATCTCGCTTGAACCTCGCAGACTTCCCTCATCGGCTATTCCGTCGCCCGTTGTGTCAACGCCCTGTGCTACGTCATAGGGGTATATCCTTACGATGTTTCTGAGCGCCGTGTCGCATTGCAGCGAGAGATACTCCTTGTAGTTGTCAACATCAAACACAGCCTTTGCCGTGTCAACGACTCTCCACATAACAGCTATCCCTATCTCAATAGGGTTTCCAAGGCAGTCGTTTATCTTCTGCTTGTTGTTATTTAGTGTCATTATCTTAAGCGATATCCTCTTGTCAACCATTCCTGCCGAGATATTAACGCCCTCAGCGCCTGCCTTTATAGATAAAGCGCCTGCGCTCTCTCCTGCGCCGACATCGCCGCTCTGCCTAAGCTTTGTAGATGCAGCAGGGTTTACAGCCGTGCAGAAAGGGTTTACAAAATAGAACCCGTCACCCTTAAGTGTCCCGACGTATTTTCCGAAAAGTGTAAGCACGAGCGCCTCCTGCGGCTTTAACACCTTAAGTCCCAAAAGCAGTATCCACCCGAGCATTATCCACGCTATCGACACCGCTATGCACACCTTTCCGATGACCTCATCGCTGTTGATACCGCCGAATATCACTCCGCCAATCGCCGCAAGATACAAAAGTATCACCAGGCAAAGCATTGCCATTCCGTTTTTCTTTGTCGATAAAATTTTTTCCTCCATGATCTTCTCCTCCTATTTTTTGATTATCTTTTTGACAGTCTTATAGCCGCCGAAGATGAAAAACAGCGTGAGCAAGGCAAACACCGCCTTTAACGCCGCCCCTTTCATAGCCACTATGCAGAAAATGCACAGCCCCGTGAGCGGCAAAAACAGTGCAAGCGCTATCGCTATCCTCAAAGGCTTTGGTATGCGCTTACTTTCCGTCAGCAGCTCAAACGCCGCACCAAAAAGCTCGCCCACAAATTCAACTATGAGATCTACTGTTCTCACCTTCTTTCTATTTGATATCATTATGATATCACATTTATTTCAATTTGTCAAGTCTTTTTTGAAAATTCCGGAAAAAATTTTTTCCGTCTTTAAAAGACCGCCCATAAAAGCCACGCCCCGAAACGGTATAAAGCCCGTTTCGGGGCATATAATGCTTATTTATCTTAGCTTTCTCCAGCCAAATTCTTGATATACCTGCTCAATTTCCTGCATCAAACGTGAGCCGAATACCCATATCTCCTGCCGCCACGGGTGTCCTAAATAGCCAAACTCAAAATCCTCCTCTATAAAAAAGTAATAATCTCCGTCAGGATAAAACTCAGGAAAATAAGCATTATACTCTCCGCCTGCATATCTTTTATCCTTTACTGTGCAATTATTTTGCCCGGAATGATCTCTCGGGTCATAAAAATATGCAGAATGCTGCCAGTCAAGAGCATATATCTTCTTTCCTTCTTTTGTGATCCTGACAAATACATCTCTCATTGTCTTATCAAGCAGCGCTATGTTCTCCTCTGTCATATCTTCTATGGCATATACCGAATAATCCTCATCTATCATAAACGGCAGCTTTTCATCAAACGAATGCCCTCTGTCGGAATAAGAGGGAAAAAAATGTAGCTTGCTTAAAACTGCGTCCCATATCTTATCATACTCAGGTGTATTATCTATGACCATAGCCTTTCCTCCCGTTAATGCGATTTTTAGATAATTATATCATAAGGCTTAAAAAATGTCAAAACAAAAGCGCCATAGTATCTCTGATCTTTTATCAAAAATACTATGGCGCAAACCTTGCTTGTGTTTATTATTTCTTGTTTATCTCATCTCTGAGCTTTTGCTGCTGCTCCTCCATAAGTTTCATAAGATCCTCGATAGATGTATCCATCGACTTAGGCCGTCTCGGCTTTGCGGCCGCAGGCTTTTTGATGACCTTAGGTGCAGGCTTAGGCTCGGCAGGTATCTTCACGGTCTTTACCTCATTCTCGCTCTCCTGCTTTTCGGCAGGCGACAGCTTTACCTTGTGTACCTCGGGCTCGGGCTCTTCAGCCTTTGCCTCCTCGATGACCTCGGCCTCCTGCTCCTGCTCCTCGGCAGGCTCCTCTTCTTCCTCTGCCTTCGGCTCAGCCTTTGGTGTTATATCAACAGGCTCGCCGCCTATGATGTCAGCCTCGGTTTCCTCATCGCCGTAAACAGAGCCGCCGCCAATATACTCCTCGTCCTCCTGAGTGAGCTGGCTCTTTGCAAACGGTGTTGCATCATCGCCCGAGAAAAGAACATCATCAATAGATGTAGGCTTTTCCCTGCTTACTGTATAGGAGTCATCATCGTCCTCATCATCGTCATCATCGTAGTTGTCAGAGGACGCTATCGCCATGATAAGCTCAATAATTATCATAAGAGCTATCGGTGAGCCTATGCAGATGACCATACCAAAGCGCGAGGTCATAAAGGTTATCACCTTTCCTGCCCAGGTGTAGTATGTAGTAGCCTCACCCACTACGTTATCGGGGGAAAGCTCGTAGGTAAGCGCAGGGTTCTTTTCCTGATAAACGGTGTAAACAACACCCTGCTCGCCCTTTGAGTCAACAGATGCGAGCCAGAACACGCTCGTCCCGACACCCGGCACCTTCTCGCAAAGAACGGCCTTTCCGAGCTTTTCCATGCTCGGCGTATCGTTAGATGCAAGCACCAGAGCGCCCCTCGGCACCTTGTCAAGCATCTTGTCAGAATCCATTATATACAAGCTGTATCCCGCGATAGACGGGGTAACGTCCTTATTTTTAAATACATATGAAAGCCCTATCACCACGCCTGCCACGAGGATAGTGAACACAAGAAAGAAAATAAACACAGCCCTTCCTGCGTGAGACTTCTGTTTTGTAACACTGCTCATAATTTATACTTCCATTCCTTTCCGTACGATATATCCTATTTTTACTATTATAACATATCGCGCCGCTTTTTTCAAGCCTTTAGGAGATTTTTTAGTAAAAACTATAAATATACGGACATGGTACTTTATTCTTCGCTTTTCTCAGCCTCATTCGGATCAAATACCCAAACAGAAAAACGCTGCGGATACGGAGCCACAAAAAAGCCTTTACAGAAGAAGACCTTTTCCCTTTTAAGCATTGTCCATCCCTTACGATCATTGAGATAATCACCGCTTTGCTGATCAACCCAATAAAAAAGCTTTATCGGGTGAGTCAGCGTTTGTTCAAGGTAAGAAACAAACTTATAAAAAGTATCCGGTAAAAACGGCCTTCCCATAAACATTACAGTATAATCATTATAATCAAGATTAAATGCATCATCATTGATTATATTCAATTCTTTAAAATTCTCTGCCCATTTCTTTGTAAAATCGGCAACGTCTTTATTATACTCTATTCCGGTCAATTTCATTGGTGTCTTTTTGCCTAAAAGATAACATAGCGTCCTTCCTCTGCCGCAGCCGACATCAATATATGAATCATTATCAGTAAACTCAGAGCCGGAAAACATCTTATCAAGTACTCCATAATTTGTTGATTGACTTCCCGTAGATTCACCGGGTCTTAATGTAGGAACGTAGTTCTCCAACGAAACGCCGCAAATTCTTTTGTCCCTGATCGCGCCAAACAAACGCCCTATCATATAACTGATACGTATAAATTTCCTTATAAACCAATTCCTATACCAACGCTTTTTCACCGCCATTATTTATATCTCCTTAATCAAATACACTATCATCTCAAAACAGATCAGTTATTCATCACATAAGCCGATAGGTCGGGCAGAACAAAGTCAGCGTCCTCGGCAGGGCTTATAGCGATATCGGTAACAAGCTCGTTTTCCATATCCTCGCTCTCGACAGAAACTCCCGAAAGCTTGCCCGTAGATTTGTCAAATGTGTAGATAACACTACCCTCAAGCCCCTCGTAATCAAGGGCATACTCCTCTATTATAGTGGTATCCGTTTCCTCGGCCTTCTTAAAATCGCCCGTCGCCGCAAAAAGCGGATCGTACTGCGGGCTTTTAAGCACCATATTGCCAAGCTCATCGTGGTTGTATTTTTCGTAGGTGGTAGTGCCGTCATTTACTACATAAAGGTCGCCCTCTGCCGTTATGTAGCGCTTTGTCTGCATTCCCATAACGGTAACGCTTAAAAATCTTAGCTCTCCCTTTACCTCATACTGCACGGGGTAAGGGTCGCCCTCATTCATAGTAAGATTGCCCGTAAGCTTGTAATTGCCGTCATACTGCGCTTTAAGGTCATCAAAAAGCCTCTTGTCGCCGTTTACGTCATATTCAATGCTTTCAGCCGCCCTGCTCTCATTATCATCAGCAGAAACGGTATCATTATTCCCCTCACTCTGCCCGTCAGCCTTGCTTACCGCCGTGTCGGGGGTGGAGCTTGCATCTCTTGTGCTGCTGTCGCTGTCACCGCAGGAGGCAAGGCACAAAGCAAGCGACAAGCCTGCTATCATTGCTGATATCATTCTTTTATTCATATTTATCACCTTTTTACTTAGCCAAAGCAGCGAGTGACTGCTCTATCTTCTCCATTTTCTCCTTAGCCCTTGCGAGCTTTTCCTTCTGCTCGTTTATAAGCTTTTCGGGTGCCTTTGCAAGGAACCCCTGATTGGAAAGCTTTGAGGATAAGAAGTCTATATCCTTCTGTACTGCCTTTTTCTCCTTGTTAAGGCGCGCAGTTTCCTTCTCGGTGTCGATTATTTCATTAAGCGGTATGAACATTCTTGCGCAGTCGGTAACAGCCGTAGCGCAGTCCTTGCCGTCAAAGTCATCGCCCACAAAGCTTACCTCGCTTGCAGATGCAAGCCTTTCAAAGAACATAATGCCCTTTTCAAATGCCGCCTTGTCGCCCGTTTCAATAAACACCTTAGCCTTTACGCTCGGCGGAACGTTCATTTCTCCCCTTACGTTTCTTACAGCGCTTATCGCCGCTACAACCTTTTCAAAGTCAGCCTCATCTGATGCAAAATCAAGGCTCTCCTCATAAACGGGGAACTTCTGTACCATTATCGCGCTGCCGTCATCAACGAGCGTCTGCCATATCTCCTCTGTAATGTAAGGCATAAACGGGTGCAAAAGCTTTAGCATTCCCTTCATTACCCATACCAGAACGTGCTGAGCTGTAATGGCTGTTTCGCCGCCTGCGGCTATCCTCGGCTTTGTAAGCTCGATATACCAGTCGCAGTAAACGTCCCAGATAAAGTCATAAAGCTTAGCTACCGCAACACCCAGCTCGAACTTGTCAAGGTTCTCATTTACCTCCTTAGCCAGGCGGTTGAATTTTGATACTACCCACTTGTCCTCGGGCGCAAGCGTTTCGGGCAGGCTGTCCGACTTAAAGTCATCGGGCAGGTTCATCATAATAAAGCGCGATGCGTTCCATAGCTTGTTTGCAAAGTTTCTGGAGGCCTTTACCTTATCATCTATATATCTAATATCATTGCCCGGTGCGTTGCCCGTTGCAAGCATAAATCTCAGTGCATCTGCGCCGTAGTTGTCAATTACCTCCAGAGGGTCTATCCCGTTGCCGAGGCTCTTTGACATCTTAAGGCCGTTAGCATCTCTTACAAGGCCGTGAATGAGTATTGTAGAGAAAGGCTTTTTGCCCATATACTCCATACCTGCAACTATCATACGCGATACCCAGAAGGTGATGATATCATACCCCGTAACAAGCGTATCTGTCGGGTAGAATTTTTCAAGCTCGGGTGTCTTTTCAGGCCAGCCCATTACCGAGAAAGGCCACAAGGCTGACGAGAACCATGTATCAAGCGTATCGGGATCCTGACGCATCGGCTTGCCGCACTTAGGGCAAACTGCCGTTTCGTCCTTTGTAACCACAGTTTCACCGCAGTCATCGCAGTAGAATGCAGGGATCCTATGCCCCCACCAGAGCTGACGGGAAATGCACCAATCCCTTATATTGTTCATCCAGTTGAAATAGTTTTTCTCAAACCTTTCGGGAACGAACTTTATATCCTTAGTTTCAACAGCCTTTATTGCAGGCTTTGCAAGGTCTGCCATCTTAACGAACCACTGAAGAGATACTCTCGGCTCAACGGTAGTTCCGCATCTGTAGCAGGTTCCTACGTTATGCTCATGCTCCTCAGTATACGCAAGGAAACCGCCTGCCTCCAGATCCTCAACTATCTTTGCTCTTGCCTCGTATCTGTCCATGCCTGCGTATGCAGGGTAATCCTCTGTTATCTTAGCGTCCTCAGTCAGAACATTGAGAATGGGCAGGTCATGTCTTCTTCCCACCTCAAAGTCGTTCGGGTCATGTGCAGGTGTTATCTTAACAACGCCCGTTCCGAATTCCATATCAACATAGCTGTCGGCAATAACGGGTATCTCTCTGCCAACAAGCGGCAAAACAAGCATCTTGCCTACGATATCCTTATATCTCTCGTCCTTCGGGTTAACAGCCACAGCCGTATCACCGAGCAGCGTCTCGGGACGCGTGGTAGCAAGCTCTAAGTAGCCGCTGCCGTCCTTGAAGGGGTATTTCAGGTGCCAGAAATGGCCTGCCTGATCCTCATAGTTTACCTCAGCATTTGAGATAGATGTAAGGCAGTGAGGGCACCAGTTTATTATCCTCTCACCTCTGTAGATGAGCCCTTTATTATAGTAGCTGACAAATACCTCCTTAACAGCCTTAGAGCAGCCCTCGTCAAGCGTAAAGCGCTCTCTTGACCAGTCGCAGGAGGTGCCGAGCTTTTTGAGCTGCTCAACTATCCTGCCGCCGTACTGCTTTCTCCACTCCCACGCGCGCTCCAGGAAAGCATCTCTGCCGATATCGTCCTTAGTGATGCCCTCATTGCGCATAGCCTCAACTATCTTAGCCTCGGTAGCTATTGACGCATGGTCGGTTCCCGGCACCCAAAGTGCCTCATAGCCCGACATTCTCTTGTAGCGGATAAGTATATCCTGCAAGGTATTGTCAAGCGCGTGCCCCATATGCAGCTGCCCCGTTATATTGGGCGGCGGTATAACTATCGAATAGGGGGGCTTTTTTGAATTAACGTCAGCCTTGAAATAGCCGCCGTCAAGCCACATTTTATAGATCCTGTCCTCGAACTCCTTAGGCTCGTAGACTTTTGCAAGCTCTTTTCTCATTTTTATCTGTCCTTTACAATAAAATGGTTTACATATTATTATCGCATATTTTAAGAAAATTGTCAAGAGCGAGTTCATTTGTCAATGATCTTTGTCAATGATCTTGGACTCAAAAAAGTTTTATCATATACACCGCAATATCGGCTATCCATACCGCAGCTTATCATTTGGTGGCAGTACCGCAGCCGGCACGCGGCTCTCAGGTTTATCTTACTAAGAACACAAAAGCAAAAATGCCGAAAAATAAATGTATAATTCTACTAACTTATGGCAAAACTAATCCCAAAGAGCATAACGCTCATAATGAAAGGATTGATTTAAAATGAAAGCATTGGCAAGAATAACAAAGGTACTCGGCGCAAAGGGGCTCTACATCACGGCAGCGGCAAGCCTTGCTGTTATGGCAGGCGCAGGGATAATTGCCTACAACAAGGCGATAGGCTCGGTAAACGAGAGCTTTGAGCTGAATATCCCCGAAAGCTCGCTCACTCAGCAGGCCGAGGCAAAGCAGGAGGACATCAAAAAGCCCGAGCGTGATGATGACAGCAGCGTTTTGGAGATAACCCCCGATGAAAGCAGCAGCGAGGCTGAAAAGGCCGAGGCAAACCACGACAAGGTATACAACACTCAGCCTAACATCATGCCCGTTAACGGCGAGATAATAAACCCCTTCAGCGGCGGCGAGCTTGTTAAAAGCGAAACGCTCGGTGTCTGGAAAACTCATGACGGCATAGATATCAAAGCCGACAAAGGCACGGCAGTTAAATCCATGAACAAGGGCGAGGTCACAAAGGTCTGGGAGGACACGCTCTGGGGCTACTGCGTGACTATCGACCACGGAAACGGGGTCATCGGGCATTACTACAGCTTAACGAGCGCCGTTGCCGTTGCCGAGGGTGACGAGGTCAATTCGGGCGACGTGATAGGCTATGTAGGCGAAAGCGCCGTAGTTGAAAACACCGAGGGCGCGCATCTTCACTTCGGCATAAAGCAAAACGGCGAATGGATAGACCCCATAACCTATATCAACCCCCTCGGGATAAAGTGATTAATAATTAATAGTTAATAATTAATAATTGAGGTGTCCGCCGTTGGCGGAGGAATTAAAAAAGTGCTGTGATGACCCGAAAAAGGTTCGCAATAGCCCTATATAAAAAAACTGACCCCGAAGAAATTTTCCTCGGGGTCATATTATTTAATATTACATCAAAGCTATTTAAAATCCGTCCGCCAACGGCCGACACCATAATTATTAATTATTAATTATTCTGACTTGCGTGAAAAAAACTTGTTGAGTAAAACCGCTATAGCCGAGTAAACAAGCACGCCGCTTGAAATGAGCATGAGCATTATCCTTACTCTCTCCGTTGTAGCGCTGCTGTCGCCCGTTTTGGGGTTAGCGCTTGCCTGAGCTGCCGCCGTTTCTACCTTCGTCTGAACCTCTGTAGTTGCAGGCTTAACCTCTGCGCTTGCAGGAACAGCCTCCTCTACAGCCTCATCATCTTCAGCCGCAGTATCGCCTTCCTCTGCCGCCTCGTCTGTGTCAGCTGTATCATCATCAGCCGCCTGCTCGTCAGCCGCCTGAGTATCCATCTCGGCGCTCTTATCCTCTGCGGGAGCGACCTCTGTTTCCTCGCTGTTGTCCTCAGCCGCAGGTGTTTGTTCTGTCGATGCCTGCTCGTCCGCTGTCGTTTCGTTAGCTGTCGTGTCCTCAGCAGGGGCAGCCTCCTCAGCAGCTGCGCTCTCCTCGGGCTCGGCATTTATCTCATCGCCGCCGTTTACCTCTATGCTTATATCCTCAACGCTGATATCCGTGCCGTTTTCTATGTAATAGAACTGAACTGCCGCATAGCCGTTAAGTGATGATAAGTCAACGTCCTTAGCCTCCCAGACTGTGTCTGTGCTGCCGTCACTTCTGTTGCCGTAGGAATCCCACTCGCCTGCATTTGTTCCAAAGCCGAGTGCGCCCGAAACGCTGCCGCTTGTGTTAAGGCTTACCTTGATATCAGCCGTTCCGCTGAGATCATCTGTATAATCGCTAAGGTCAAATACATACTGTACCGTGCTTTCGGAATTGAAATCGCCGCCGTCCTGAGTGTAGCTGTAAAGTACCTCGCCGTTTTCCTCGGGCTTGTCCTCGGTTTTTTCCTCGGGCTCCTGCTTTGTTTCTTCCTTTGCAGCAGATGTTTCCTCGGGCTTTTCCTCTGCCTTTGCAGTTGTTGTCACCGCAGGCTTTTCCTCCTTCGGCTCCTCACCCTCCTCGGGCTCCTCGGGCAGCAGCTCCACAAGCTCCTCCTCTTTCTCCTCGGGGGCAGCCGTTGTAGTTACAGCCTTAGTGGTGGTAGCTGCCTTTGCGCTCTCTTCCTTTTTCTCTGTCACCGCAGCCGTGGCAGAAGTCGTTGTGGTAGTAACCGCGGTAGTTTCCGCGTACTTTGATGCTACGCCTACTCTGAGCGGTGAGCTTTCCGTCGGGGCGGAATAGTCGGCGTTAACATAGCCGCTGCTGCCGTCTGCCACCATGTTCTCTACATCTACCCAGTAGCTCAGATACCCCTCGGCATCGTCCTTTATATCAAAATAAAGTGTTGTTATGTTTGATTTCTCCTTAACATTCGTGCCTGCCATATTTGCGCCGACAAGTGTTATAACGCCGCTGCCTGCATTGTCATAGTTTGAAACAAGAGCAAAAGCGCTGCCTGCGCTCATATCCTCATCGGGAACATAAACGTCCATGCTCTGCGGGTCAAAGTGAACACTTATGGTAAATCCCGCAACGCCCGAATCCGAAGGCGCATAGTCAACAGAAAGGCTGAGCCTTTCGCCCGGCTTTATGTCAAATGTATTCGGAGTAAGGCTAAGCTTGTTTGCGACAGATGCCGATGCAACAGGCCCTATGATGTTGCCCGTCATAAGTACGGCGGTAGATAAAGCTATTGCCGCTTTGCTTACCTTTAAGTTCTTCATAATGAAAACCTCCCTTTACACATTGGTTACATCCGAAATGATGAGTGAGCAAAGCTCTTTACTCAGCGGCAAGAACCCTGCCCATTCATCCACTCCGAAATTTTTACACACTTGGCATCTGCGGAAATTTTTGTACCTTTTGTTTTGTGTGCAGTAAAGCCTTTCCGCCTGCCATACCGTAAACAAGCTTTTTCAGCCGTGTCGGTAAGACATATTATAACAGAACTCTACAAAAAAATCTATTGTTATTCCTACCAAAAAACAGTCCAAAAATTTGGTTATAATTAGACTGAACATATTTTCGGACTAAATATCGTTGCAGCTGTCACCCTCGGCCACTAAATGTAGATGTAACCTTTTTGTAATCATTAAAAAACCGTATTATTGTTCTATTGTAAACTTTTTGTGAACAAAAACTCCTATTGACAAATCCGTTTTTTCTCACTATAATAGGAAATACACCACAAAAATCAACTATCAAAAGCTAAAGGAAGTGAAAATGATGGGGCTGTTTAAAAGACAGTTTTTTAATAAGCTGTGCAGCAGCACCCTCGCAGCGGCGCTCACGCTCAGCTTATGCAGCGTAATTTCGGCAAGTGCCGCCAAAACGGGTGTTGTCAGCGCTGATTCTTTAAATGTCAGGAGCGGCGCAGGAACGAACAATTCCATAGTCACCTCGTTAAAAGAGGGCACAAGCGTTACGATAAACAGCGAAGTGACCGACTCCTCGGGGCAGAAATGGTATAAGATAACCGCAGGCAAGGTAAGCGGCTATGTTGCAGCGTGGTATATTGATGTAAACAGCCAAAGCTCGGCATCATCTTCCTCCTCTTCCTCGGGAACTGCCGATAAAGCAAGCACATCGGCAGCGGCATCATCTGATAAGGACTTTGAAAAGTATCTTACAGCTCAGGGCTTTCCCGAGAGCTATAAGCCTATGCTGCGCACCCTGCATAAAGCTCACCCCAACTGGATATTCATGGCGCAGAAAACGGGCTTTGACTGGAACGAGGTGCTTGCAGAGGAATCTATCCTCGGCAGGAGCTTAGTTCCCTCATATGCCGACAGCTCGTGGAAAAGTATGTCAAAGGACGCCTACAACTATGAGGAAGGCTACTGGTACGGCCTTGACGGCAGCTGGGTGCAGGCATCTGACGAGATAATCTCCTATTACCTTGACCCGAGAAATTTCCTTGACGATACATATATCTTTATGTTTGAAAACCTTTCCTTCAACCCGAATGTCCACAACATCGCAGGTGTAAAGGCTATCCTTTCGGATACCTTTATGAAGGGATATTTCACCGCCCCCGATACGGGAGTTACCTACAGCTATGCCAAGACCTTTATGGACGCGGCAGAGCAATCGGGCGTTTCCCCCTACCACTTAGCGGCAAGGTGCAGAAATGAGCAGGGCGTGTGGGGCGCATCGCAGTCACTCGGCACTACACCCGGGTATGAGGGCTACTTTAATTTCTTTGATGTTCAGGCGTTTGCTACTGCAAAGCTTACCGCAGAGCAAATGGGCTGCAAGTATGCCAAGACCACTGACCCCACATATCTGCTGCCGTGGACTAATCAGTATAAGTCGATAGTCGGCGGCTCGATATTCTTAGGTACTGGCTATATCTCAAAGGAGCAGGACACGCTTTATCTGCAAAAGTTCGATATTGCAGACGGCGGCAACGGCTATTTCTATCATCAGTATATGACCTGCATTTTCGGGCAGGCTACCGAGGCGGTATCGCTCAAAAACGCTTATTCCGATAAGGTACTCGCATCGGCTATGGAATTCAAGATACCCGTGTATGACAATATGCCCGCACAGATCTGCCAAAAGCCCTCGGGCGATACGAGCAACAACAATTATCTTAAGAGCCTCTCGGTAAAGGGGCAGACTATCAGCCCTAAATTTAACAAGGACACCTACAGCTATAAGCTCACAGTCGATGAGAATGTTTCAAGCATAACAATAAATGCATCGGCTGCCGACAGCACCGCTAAGATCAGCGGCAAGGGCGCTAAGGAGCTGAGCTTTGGCGATAATAAGTTTACCGTCACTGTTACGGCACAAAGCGGTGTAAAGCGCTATTACACCATCACCGTAACAAGAAAGGGCAGCGAGAAAAAGACCGTCAAGGGCGATGTTTCGGGCAACTCAAAGCTTGATATCGCAGACGCGCTCACAATTATGAAATATTCAGCAGGCAAAAGTAAGCTTACCAAAGCGCAGCTTACCCTTGCCGACTTCAACGGCGACGGCGCTGTCAATGTTATCGACGCACTCTCCGTTATGAAAAAGCTTAGCGGCAAATGATCACCATACCCATAACGACCACCTTATAAAAACGCCCCCCGAGGACACCGCAACCGTTCCCGGGGGGAAAGCTTATGCGCGGACTTGCGTCCGCTAAAATAAGAAATAAGAAAGAATAAATAAAAAAGAATAAAAAAATGTGCAAAGCCATATGATCGATCATTTGACTTTTGCGTATAACGTATGTTATGATAGTGTTGCTGTTTCTGACTCCGACCTTAACAAATAAATAAGGGAGGAGGTGAACATTTGTGTCGGAATTGATGTTTTCAATTATTTCTTCTATCGCAGGAAGTGTAATAGCCAATTACATAACCAAGTGGCTTGAAAAGAAGAACAAGAAACAGTAAGCACAAAAGCCGAGGAGCTGCCACTCCTCGGCTTTTTACTTGAAATCATTGTGTCGGAATTGATTTCTTTTCTATATTATAGCATTATTTATTACTTTTGTCAATAGCTATTTCTGTCCGTAGTAGGCATTCGCCCCGTGCTTTCTTAAGTAGTGCTTATCCAAAAGCTCCTGCTGCATCGCGCTTATTTCGGGGTTGATGCTCTGCGCGTGGTAGTTCATAAAGGCTATCTCTTCAAGCACCACTGCGTTGTGAACGGCATTCATGCAGTCGCTCCCCCATGTAAACGGCCCGTGGCTCATAACAAGCACCGCAGGGATATCATCGGGGTTTATTCCCTTAAATGTTTCGATTATCACCGTTCCCGTTTCCTTTTCATACTCCCCTGCTATCTCCTCGGGGGTCATTTTTCTTGTGCAGGGTATCTCGCCGTAGAAATAATCCCCCTGCGTTGTGCCGAGCGGTATTATCCCCTTGCCTGCCTGCGCAAAGGACGTTGCCCAGCGGCTGTGGGTGTGAACTATGCCGCCGATGTTCCCAAAAGCCTTGTAAAGCTCCAAATGCGTGGGCGTATCGCTGGAGGGCTTGTATTTCCCCTCTACCACCTTGCCCGTCATAAGCTCGACCACTACCATGTCCTCAGCGCTCATCGTATCATACTCAACGCCCGAGGGCTTTATCACCACAAGGCCGCTCTCGCGGTCTATCTCCGAGGCATTGCCCCAGGTAAACGTCACAAGCCCATATTTGGGCAGCATAAGATTTGCCTTTAAAACCTTTTCCTTTAACTGTTCAAGCATAAAAACTCTCCTTATCACATAAATAAGCGCTTATTTATTTTATATTTATCCTTCCGTTACTGCATCTGCATTATCACACATCGGATCTCGTTGTTTGTCACGGGGATAGGGAAAATGGGGGGTGAATAATGGGTGGTGAATAATTGAGAATAAACAATTTAGAATAAACAATTGAGAATGAAAAATGAATAATGAATAATACAAATGACCCTATAGCTTTGCTATAGGGTCATTTGGTGGAGCTAAGGGGAGTCGAACCCCTGACCTGTTACATGCGAAGCAACCGCTCTACCAACTGAGCTATAACCCCATTTATTCTTTTCACAAATAATATTATACTACAATCGCGCTCTAATATTGTGAACAGATTATGTCCTATGCGTTAATTTATAGCTTTGGCAAATGGGTACGGGGGCGACCGCAAAGCCCTCCCCGAAAAGGGCGCGGTTTACCGCGCGCATACCGAAGGGGTTCGGGGGCACTTGCTTACTTCGTGAGCAGGGAAAGCCCCCGATGCCGCCGCAGGCGGCTTGCTCCCTCGGAGCGATGAACAAAGCCTTAGCTTAACGCTCGTTATATGGGCTTTTATAATCGTTTCACGCTCAAAGCTAAGGATAAAGTCCAAGCAAGCCTCGCGCCTTTTTTCGGGGGGCTTTGCGGTCGCCCCCCAGACCCCCTTCGCCAAATTCCGTTTTTCCTTTCGCATCTATTGAAAAATCTTGCAATATAGTGTATAATAGTATAAAACCAAATCGGAGGAAAAAATATGAACGATATATCTTCAAAACTCTTTTTAGGAATAGAATTCGGCTCTACAAGAATAAAGGCTGCCCTTATAGATGAAAGCCTCTCCCCTGTTGCCTCGGGCAGCTATGCTTGGGAGAACCGCTTTGAAAACGGGCTTTGGACTTACTCGCTCGGTGATATAATAAAAGGCCTTCAGGGCTGCTATGCATCGCTTAAGGCTGATGTTAAGGAGCACCTCGGCTTTACGCTCAAAAATGTTGACGCTATAGGCATTTCCGCTATGATGCACGGCCTTATGGCCTTTGATAAGGACTGGGCTTTGCTCACCCCTTTCCGCACATGGCGAAATACTAACACCACAAAGGCCGCTGAGGAGCTTACCTCGCTTTTTGACTTTAATATCCCCGAGAGGTGGAGTATTGCTCACCTCTATCAGTCCGTACTTGATAAGGAGGATTATCTTTTCTCGCTCTCTCACCTTACTACCCTTGCAGGGTATATACACTACAGGCTTTCGGGCAAAAATGTGCTTGGTGTCGGTGAGGCATCGGGAATGTTCCCCGTAAATAACGGCGAATTTGATAAGGGTATGCTGGGTGAGCTTGATAAAAAGCTTGCGCGCAGGGATTACAGCTGGAGCATCTACGATATACTCCCGAAAATTCTTTTTGCAGGCGATGATGCAGGCACGCTCACAGATGAGGGCGCAATGCTGCTTGACCCCGAGGGTGATCTCAAAGCAGGTGCAAAGCTCTGCCCTCCCGAGGGCGATGCAGGCACGGGAATGGTGGCTACAAACTCGGTAAGGGCAAGAACGGGAAATGTTTCCGCAGGAACATCTATCTTCGCTATGCTCGTTCTTGATGAGCCTATGAAAGCAGTTCATAAGCAGATAGATATCGTCACCACCCCCGACGGCACGCCCGTTGCTATGGTGCATTGCAACAACTGCTGCTCGGAGATAGATGTGTGGGTATCTATGATGAACGAGTTTGCAGGGCTTATCGGCAGTAAGCTCTCACCCGATGAGCTTTACACGACACTTTATAAAAACGCCATGACGGGCGATAATGACTGCGGCGGAATATATGCCTGCGGCCTGCTTTCGGGCGAGCCTGCGGCAGGCGCACCCGACGGAAAGCCGCTCTACTACAGAGAAAAGGATTCCCGTTTCAGCCTTGCCAATTTCTTCAAAGCACAGCTTATGGGAACTATGGCCTCACTTAAAATAGGAATGGATATCCTCTTTGAGAGCGAGAATGCAAAGGCTGAGCGCTTTACGGGGCACGGGGGGCTTTTCAAGGTAGAGGGCTGCGCATCTCAGCTGCTTGCCGATGCGCTTGAAAGCAAGGTCACAGTAATGTCCACCGCAGGCGAGGGCGGCTCGTGGGGGATAGCTCTGCTTGCCGCATACAGCTTTGACAGCAGCAGAATGAGCCTTGCAGACTGGCTCGATGTAAAGGTCTTTGCCGATGCCGACTCACTTGAATATTCCCCTGCCGCTGACGGTGTCAAAGGCTTTAAAAGCTATATAAGGGGCTACAAAAAAGCCCTCGCGGCAATGGAAACGATATGTAAATAACAGACCTACAATGCACGGCAGGCCGACACCACTATAGAGCTTTGTGAAAGAAAGGAATAAGCAAATGAAAAAATATCTTGAAATAGGAAAAATAGTTTCGGTATTCGGAATAAAGGGCGAGGTCAAGGTAGAGCCGTGGTGCGACAGCCCCGATTTTTTGTGCGAGTTTGACACGCTTTATTACAAAAGCGGCACGCCCGTTGAGATAGAGCGCTCGCGCGTACACAAAAATCAGGCGCTTTTGAAGATAAAGGGCATCGACACCCCCGAGGAGGGCGTAAAGCTCAGGGGCAGGGTGCTTTATATGGACAGAGATGATGTAGAGCTTGAAGAGGGCTTTTATTTTCAGCAGGATCTTATCGGGCTTTTAGTCAAAAACAGCGAAAGCGGCGAGGAATACGGCACTGTAAGCGATGTTTTGCAGACGGGCGCTAACGATGTGTACGAAATAACGGATAGTGACAATAACAAAAAATACATTCCGGCCATTCCCGATGTGATAGACAATGTAGATATAGAAAACGGCGAAATGCTGATAACTCCGCTTGAGGGGCTTTTTGACTGATGAGGATAGATATTGCGACCCTTTTCCCCGAGCTTATGGAAAGCTACCTCTCAGCAAGCATTATCGGCCGCGCGCGCGATAAGGGGATATTTACCGCCGAGTGCCACAACATACGCGACTACGCCTTCAACAAGCACAGGCGCGTTGATGATACCCCCTACTCCGAGCGGCAGGGAATGCTTATGCAGGCTGAGCCTATCTACCGCTGCTGGCAGGCGGTGTGCAATATGCAGAGGGCGCAGCCATACGTTATATATATGTCGCCGCAGGGCAAAACGCTCACCCAGCAAAAATGCATAGAGCTTTCCAAAAAGGAGCGGCTTTTTATCCTCTGCGGACATTACGAGGGCGTTGATGACCGAGTTATAAATAAAATAGTTGACGAGGAAATATCAATAGGCGACTATGTGCTGACGGGCGGCGAGCTGCCTGCGCTCGTGCTTGTTGACAGCATCGCCCGTATGCTTGACGGCGTGCTTGCCGAGGAGGACGGGTATATGGACGAGAGCCACTACAACGGGCTTTTGGAGTATCCGCAGTACACGCGCCCCGAGGTCTGGGAGGGAATGGCAGTGCCAAAGCTGCTATTATCGGGGCACCACGCAAACATCGCAAAATGGCGGCACGAGCAGCGGCTTTTGACCACCCTTAAAAAGCGCCCCGAGCTGCTTGATAAGCTGTCGCTTTCAGAGGAAGATTTGGCTATAATTCACAAGGCTGTGGAAAATGAACAAAGCGGCGAAACATAAATTTAGGCTAAAGTGCTAATATTGTTAACTTATTTTGTATAAACTGTTTAATGAGATTAATTATTTCTGTTAAGGCTGCACAATATTGTTGAAAGATTTTGGGCTATATATGAGCAAATCTACAAAAAATCGCCCAAAAAAGTTTGTTTGTTCAAAATTTGCGTTGACGAGGGGAAAAATGTTTTGTATAATATATTATAGCAGAGGAGAAAAGCACCTATAGGCTTTGAGAACGCTCTGCGGTACACAGCGCACAAGGGCGCTTAAGGTTTGTTAATTTGTATGAATGGAGAGATTTATCATGACTTTAAAGGAAGTAGTAGTTCAGAATCAGGTTGGTCTTCATGCTCGTCCGGCAACATTCTTTATCCAGAAGGCTAACGAGTTCAAGTCCTCTATCTGGATCGAGAAGGAAGAGAGAAGAGTAAACGCTAAGTCCCTTCTCGGCATTCTTTCACTCGGTATCGTTGGCGGCACAACTATCAGAGTTATTGCTGACGGCTCTGACGAAGAGGCAGCAGTTGACGGCCTTGTAGAGCTTGTTGAGAGCGGCTTTGCTGAGGACGCAAGATAATTTTTAAAGGATATAATAATTTTCCCGACATCTCGGAAATTGAGGTGTCGGGTTTTTGTTTTGTTATGCAATCGCTTTTATATATTTTCTTTTATTATTTCAGTTTACCGTCTTTATTTATATGTTTGTTATGAGCATAAACCCCTTTAAGAGGTTCGATGATTATATCTCTGATAGTACCTTCGAATACCGCTTCGGCACCACCGTTTTCTTCACCCACATAATGAGAATCAAAGCTTTCCGCAGCATAAACCACTTGAACTACACACACCTTATCCTTATTACTACTATTATATCCTTTTTCCATTCTTAACGTCCATACGAAATCGGATTCTATATGAGCATTTATATATTCGCTCAATTTACTCCCATCGTCAGACCAATACTGCTTTTCCTCAAGCACTTCATTAGGATTATCTTCAACAAATTTGTCTGCTATATTTCTTACGTTTATAGTATTACGATTTTGTATTTCCACTCTTTCCATATCCGTCAGCGGCTTATCTTCTTCCGAAGACTCCTCATTCTTTGATTTCGAGCTTTTTGACCTATATCCGTCAGCTATAGCCTCTTCTTTTGGATATACGGCGCTATTCTCGCTGTTTTTAGGTGTATAAACAACATAGGCTACATTGCCATTTTTAAGATGTATCTCGCATTCTCCGCTGAATCTATTAGTATCGGTCACGTCCAATATGGTTTTGATATATTCATCACTTGTATCCGGTGAATCAAAAGACAGCGTTATGACCCCGTCTGCCGGTGCATTACCTGCTGTTTCAAGTTTTATATATGCTGTATTTACATTAGAATATAAAACACGCGCCTCGTCTTCAAGCTCCTGCACTGTCATTTCGGTATCAACATAGACCGATTTGCTGCTGCCCGAACTGCTGTCATCATCTTTATCGTCATCATCATCGTCGGAAGTACACCCGATAACTGATAGGGACATTACAGATGCAAGCATAAGTGTTAATAGCATTTTTCTTTTCTTCATAACAAACTTCCTTTCAGAATAAAAAATTATGACTTAATTATACATCTTTTTGATAGAAAAGTCAACTATATTTATACATAAGTTGAATTATAGTTATACAATATATGGTAAACTATTTTTAAACGGAGGGTATGATTATGGTTGACTTTGGACAGACCTTAAAGGAGCTTAGAAAACGCTCGGGGCTTACACAACAGCAGCTTGCCGAAAGGCTGTGGATAACAAAATCTATGGTCAGCTACTATGAGCAGTCGCTGCGCGCCCCCTCTCCCGATGTACTTATAAAGATAGCCGCGATATTCCACGTCAGCACAGATTACCTTTTAGGTGTTGAAAAGGGCAAAAGCTTAGACGTTTCGGGGCTTGATGATGAGGATATCAAAGCCGTACAGCAGATAGTTGAAAGATTAAAGCAAAAAAACAAGCCTTGACCGTATGTGTCAGGGCTTTTTCTATATAATTAAACTATTTGACATATAAGTATTAATTATTTGTAACCCTTGTTGACAATGGGTCAAAATAGTGGTATAATTTGTTGTATGTATGGGAAAATAGTATATTACCGAAAGGAATAGGGCTATGAATGTAGTTATTATCGGAAACGGTAAGGTCGGCGGTAATCTTGCGTCTACCCTTGCCGAGGAAGGCCACAGTATTACTGTTGTGGATATAAAGGGCGATAACTTAAAAAGAATACAGAATACGCAGGACGTTATGACTATTGAGGGAAACGGCGCTACTATCGACATTCAGCGTGAGGCAGGTGTCGCTAAGGCAGGGCTGCTTGTGGCGGCAACCCCTTATGATGAACTTAATATGCTCTGCTGCCTGCTTGCTAAGCGTTTAGGGTGTAAAAAAACTATTTCAAGAGTCAGAAACCCTGCCTACTACAGCCAGATAGACGTTGTCAAGGACGAGCTGGGGCTTTCTATGGTAATAAACCCCGAGCTTACTACTGCGGAGGAGTTTGCGAGAGTTCTTATCTTCCCTACAGCCGCTAAGGTAGAGGTTTTTGAAAAGGGCAGGATAGAGCTTGTTGAGCATAAGCTTGCAGAAAACTCAACGCTTGACGGGCTGTCTTTAGCTGAGATATATAAGAGGACTAATATAAGATTTCTTATCTGCGCGGTGCAGAGGGATTCTAAGATATTTATCCCGACGGGTGATTTTATCCTCCGCTCGGGCGACAGGATAAATATTGCCGCATCACATAAGGATCTTGAGCGCTTTTTCAGAATGTGCGGCGCACTTAAGGATAAGATAAAGACTGTTATGATAGTCGGCGGCGGAAAGATATGCTACTACCTCTCGCGCCAGCTGCTCTCTATCGGTATGAGGGTCAAGATCATCGAGCAGAATTACGAGCGCTGCACCGAGCTTGCAGAGCTTTTGCCAAAGGCTACAGTTATCCACGGCGACGGAACGGATCAGGAGCTTTTGCAGGAGGAGGGCATCGACGATGCCGACTCATTCGTAGCTATCACGGGCATTGATGAGGAAAATATCATAATGTCACTCTATGCAAAGATGAACACTAACGCTAAGGTGGTAACTAAGGTAAACAGAGACAGCTACGTTGACCTTGCCTCGCAGATAGGGCTTGATACGGTGATATCGCCAAAGTATATAACTACAAGCAATATTTTAAGCTATGTAAGGAGCCAGAGCGCCGCGCTTGATTCAAATATTGAGTCACTTTATCACCTTGTATCAAATAAGGTAGAGGCGATAGAGTTCAAGGTAAGAGAAAATATTCAGGGCGTTGTGGGCATAAAGCTTGCATCTATGAACTTAAAGAAGAATATACTTTTATGCGCAATAGTCAGAAAGCGCGATATAATAATCCCCAGCGGTATGGACACTATCGAGATAGGCGACAGCGTTGTGGTAGTGTGCAAGGAACACCGCATTTCCGAGCTTAAGGATATTCTTGAATAACGGAGGAAAATGATGAACAAGCAGCTTGTTTTCCATTATCTTTCAAAAATTTTGCTTTTAGGTTCACTGCTGTTTTTGCTGCCTATGGCGGTAAGCCTTTACTACCATGAGCATGACACGGCAAAGATATTTCTTATAGTAGGCATCTGCACCGCCATCGCAGGCGTGCCGCTTACTGTTATAAAACCTAAAAACAAGCATATGTATGACAGAGAGGCACTTGTTATCGTGGCACTTATGTGGATAGTTTACCCGATAATAGGTGCTACGCCCTTTTACTTCAGCGGCGAGATACCGCACTTCGTTGACGCGGTGTTTGAAAGCGTTTCGGGCTTTACTACAACAGGCTCGACTATTCTGACGGACGTTGAGGCGCTCTCACGCGGAATGCTTTTCTACAGAAGTCTTACCCACTGGGTAGGCGGTATGGGCGTTCTGGTGCTGGCAATAGCTATACTGCCCTCGTCAAATGATGCGCTCACCCTTATGAGGGCGGAATGCGCAGGCCCTCAGGTAGGAAAGATAGTTCCAAAGGGTAAATGGTCTGCTGCATACCTTTATATTATCTATGCGGCACTTACCCTTATTACAATAGGGCTGCTGCTCTTTGGTGGAATGCCGCTTTTTGACAGCGTATGCCACGCTATGGGAACGGCAGGCACGGGCGGTTTCGGCATAAAAAATGACGGCGTTGCTTACTATAACTCATCATATATCGACGCGGTCATCACTATTATGATGGCGCTGTTCGGTGTCAATTTCTCGCTTTACTATTTTATTTTGGCAAAAAGGCTCGGTGATGTGTGGAAAAACACCGAGATAAAGGTATATATAGGCATTATGGCGGTGGCTACGGGGCTTATTATGATAGATATCTCGCCCATATACCACAGCTTTAACAGGTGCTTAAGGTACGCAGGCTTTCAGGTATCATCAATTATGACATCTACGGGCTTTGCCACTGCGGATTACACCCATTGGCCGGGCTTTTCGCAGATGATACTTGTGATACTGATGTTTATAGGTGCCTGCGGCGGCTCAACGGGCGGCGGCTTTAAGGTAGCAAGAGTAATAATCCTCTTTAAAAACTCGCTCAGGAGCATAAGAAAGCTTTTGCGCCCGAACTCTGTAAACGTAGTAAAGAGTGACTCGAAAACTATGGACGTTCAGGTAGTCCACAGCGTTCAGAATTATCTGTCCATATACATCGGGCTTCTGATAATCTCGCTGCTGTTCGTGGCATCTGACAATGCTGATTTCTCTACGACCTTCTCATCAGTTGCCACCTGCATAAACAACATAGGCCCCGGGCTCAACAAGGTAGGGCCTCTCGGGAATTTCTCATTCTATTCCGACGTTTCAAAGGTAACGCTGACACTTGATATGCTGCTCGGCAGGCTTGAATGTATGCCGATGCTCATACTATTCTCCCCCTCGGTATGGAGGAAGAATTTCTAAAAGAACAGTTCCCATGTGAATTTTTGCAATTAATAATTAATAATTGAGGTATCGACTGCGGCGATGTTATGGCCATTCGGCCTTGTAAAGGCGCAGCGGCGAAGGGGTTCGGGGGCGACCGCAAAGCCCCCGAAAAGAGGCGTGAGGCTTGCTTTGACCTTAACTTAGCTTAGAGCGTAAATCAAGCTAAAAGTTTGAATAATGAGCGTTGAGCTAAGGCTTTGTTCATCGCTCCGAGGGGCTTTTCGGGGGGCTTTCCGGTCGCCCCCCGTACCCCCTTCGGTACGCCCCCCTTCGCCAAACTCCGATTTGTTGTAA
>JAGBNQ010000046.1 GCA_017634275.1 Ruminococcus sp.
AGGCTGAAAGCGCAGCGCGAGGCGGAGCGCGAAAAACAGCAGCAGCTTTTGCAGGAAAAGGTAGAGCTGATGAAGATGAAAAACGGTGTCATAGAGCATTCGGACATGATAAGCGAAACGCCCGACACCACCCGAAAGCCGCAGGGCTTTGAAAAGGTGACGAACTTTTTCTACCACTACAAGATACCGATAATCTTTGCGCTGGCTATGATGATAGCGGCGGCTTACATGATATATGACTCGGTAACGCGCGTAAAGCCCGATATGACGGTAGTTATGATAGCAAATAACGGGCTTGAATTCCGAACCGAGGAGCTTGAAGACTTTTTTGAAAAATACATTGATGACAGAAACGGCGACGGAGAGGTCTATGTTCAGGTGATAGCCTGCCCGTTAAACCCTAATTCCACGGATATGTCACAGACATCGAACCAGGCTAAGGCCTTAGCGCAGTTACAGACGGCAGAAAACCTTTTTATGATAGTCGATTCAAACACCGACCCCGATTTTCTTTCGGTGCTTTATCACGATTTTGAGAAAGACTACCCCGATAATAAGTATATGACGGAAAACGGGCTTTCATTAAACTTTAAATTCTTTGCGAATGAGATAAAATACGAGTCGATGCCGTATGACGTAGTGCTTGGAATGCGCGCGCCTATCAAGACACTTCAGGACTCAAAGGAGGATATGCAGGAAAACTTTGACCGCGATGTAAAGGTATTTAAGGCTATTGCAGATGACCTTGCAAAAAAGGCGGAGCAGACAAATGACACTGGCCTTGAAACGCCGCCCGTAAAGCTCAAAGGAGCAGACGACAGCTCATCACAGCAAAGTGACAGCAAATAAGGAGGAAAAGCTATGAAAATTCTTTTAGCCGAGGACGAAAAGGAAATGGCAAACGCGATAACGGCGGTGCTTAAGCACAACCATTATTACGTTGATACGGTATACAACGGCGAGGACGCATACAACTACGGCCTTGCGGACGATTATGACTGCATAGTGCTTGACATAATGATGCCGAAAATGAACGGGATAGACGTACTTAAAAACCTGCGCGCAAAGGGAATACAGGCACCCGTTTTATTCCTCACGGCAAAAAGCGATGTCGATGACAGGATAGAGGGGCTTGATGCGGGGGCTGATGACTACCTGACAAAGCCGTTTGCCATGGGCGAGCTTTTAGCGCGCATAAGGGCTATGTGCAGGAGAAAATCCGAGATAGCGCCGAATGACCTGAAAATGGGCAACGTAACGCTCAAGCGCGCGACCTTTGAGCTTTGCACGCAAAAGGGCGAGCTAAGGCTTGCAAGCAAGGAATTCCAGATGCTTGAAATGCTTATGAACAACCCCAATGTCCTCATCTCGACAGAGCGATTTATGGAGAAGATATGGGGCTATGACAGCGAGAGCGAGATAAATGTGGTATGGGTATACATCTCCTACCTGAGAAAAAAGCTGACACAGCTTGATGCTGACATAAACATCAAGGCCGTAAGAGGAGCCGGGTACACCTTGGAGAAAAAAGTTAAATAAGCGCATATATTACATATATCAAATAAGAAAGAAAAAAGAATAAAGAATAAAGAAATAATAATAATAGCGGTATCGCTGCGCGATGGTTTTTAAGCTGTCGCGCGGAGATACCGCTTTTTTATAATACGGCAGACAAACAGGAGTTTGGCGAAGGGGGGCAACCCGAAGGGGTTCGGGGGCGACAACCCGAAGGGAGTACGGGGGGCGACCGGAAAGCCCCCCGAAAAAGCCCCTCGGAGCGTTGAACATAATCTTAGTTCTACGCTCGGAATGGCTCTACCTAACCCCCCAGCCCCCTTCCCTTCAAAGGGAAGGGGGAGTTACAAACTCCGGTTTATCTTATATTATTTTTTGTGTCATATTGACAAATTCATTAAAAAATGCTATAATAAATTTGATTAATTTATGCAAATACTCAGCACTTGTTTATTTTCGATTATAAAGAGGGAATAATTATGTTTGGAAAAGACTCAATACTATGGAAAAAATACTTCGGGCTTGCTTGGGGAGAAATGGAGGAATTAGCGCCTGATGTCGGAAGATACGCGCTTTTTAAGGAAAATCACATCTTTGAGCTTGATGAAAACTCAAAGCGCCTTATAGGCTTTGAGGGCACGCCCTCTTATGAAAGCGTTGCAGGGCTGATAAAAAGGCTGTCGGACGACAATGCCGCGCATATTGCCGTAAAGCAGCTGCATGATGACAGCGCATCATCTTTGGGGTTTATCTATGAAAAGCGCGAGACTGCCGCGACGGATACCTTGTCGCTTTGCACGTTAAACAGGCTTATCTCGGCTATGGCGCAAAATCAGTCGCGCTCGCTTTTGGCGCTTATTCAGCTTGAAGAAAGCTCGGGGCGGCATATTCTTTCGGATATGCACGTTTATGAAGTGCTGTCTGTTATAGTTGAGGCTGTTCCGAAGGACGCGCTTTTAAGCTCAGTCGGGCAGGGCAGAGTATGGCTTTACATACCCGAATTCACGGGCGATGAGGTGGAATTTCTCACGGCGGTAAAGCGGCAGGTGGAAAGCTACAGTTTCCCGACACTCGGAACTGTTACCTTTACGGCAGGGTGTGCAGACTCACTCTCCTCCCCCGTGCAGAGAATGAACACGGCAAGGTTTACGCTGTTTGAGGCGGAAAACTTGGGCGTGGGAACTATACTCGCTTACTCGGTAGAGAGGTATGAGGATCAGAAAAATGACTTTGCGCGCGTTCAGCAGTTTGCAACGCTTATAGACTCTAATCTTTTCCGCTACCATTTTCAGCCGATAATCTCGGCGCACACGGGCGAGATCATCGCCTACGAGCTGCTTATGCGCTCGGGCGGAGGGATAGAGATGTATCCGCTTGAAATACTTGACTACGCTACCAAATACGACAGGCTCTATGATATAGAAAAGGCAACATTCTTTAACGCCCTGCACGCAGTAAGCGAAAATCAGCAGATGTTTTCAAACAAAAAGCTGTTTGTAAACTCGATAAGCGCTCATATCCTCTCAAAAGAGGACTGGAACAGGCTGCTTTCCGATTACGGCGAACTGCTTGAAAAGGTGGTAATAGAGCTTACAGAGCAGTCGGAGATAAGCGACGAGCAGCTTGAAACCGTCAAAAACCGCATAGCCTTCTCGAACATGGAGCTTGCGATAGACGATTACGGTACGGGGCATTCAAACGTATCGAACCTTCTGCGCTACAACCCTACCTACGTCAAGATAGACAGGCAGCTAATAGCAGGGATAGAGAATAACCTTAAGATGCAAAAGCTCGTTTCGTCGATAATTGAGTTTGTTCACGCAAACGGCTTTCAGGCGCTTGCGGAGGGCGTTGAGACATACAGCGAGCTTAAGACCATGATAGGGCTCGGCTCGGACCTTATACAGGGGTATTATGTATCAAAGCCAAAGCCGTTTATTCTCTATGAGATATCGGACGTTGTAAAAGATGAGATAATCAAGATAAACCTTGAATACACGGCAAACATCGACAAGATCTACCACCCGAAGAACCACGAAACGGTAGACCTTATAAAGCTGACGACTGAGCATTACACGGTGATATTCGTTGAGACGCCTAAGGTGATAATAGAGGGCGACGGCAGGAGCACCTGCGCTATGAACGTGATCGTCAAGGACGGGCTGGAGTGTGACCTGACGCTTAAGGGCTCACTTTTCACGACCGAGAAGGATAACCCGATAATCACCCTCGGCAGCGGCTGCAAGGTGAATATGAAGATAGTGGGCAAAAACGAGCTGCATTCAAAGGGTATCTTCGTTCCCTCGACATCTGACCTGACGCTCATAGGCGACGGAACGCTTGCGGTATACACCGAGCTTGCATCTGCCTTTGCTATAGGAACGGACAGGCATTCAAGCCCCGGAAACATAACCATTCTTGTTGACGGGCACATTTCCGTAGAGGCAAACGGTGACAACAGCGTAGGCATCGGCGGCGGAATGAACGAGGAAAACAACTCTATCAGGATACTTTCGGGCAACGTTTCGGTAAACTGCTCGGGAGGGAGCTGTGTCGGCATAGGCATTCACGAGGGCGACAGCAACATCACCTTAAATGACTGCGCTGTGAATGTAGAGATATCCTCGGCAAGCTGCGTGGGCATAGGAACGCTTTCGGGCAACCCGAGCATAAGCCTTGAAAATATCTCCGTAACGACAAAGCTCACGGGCATGAACCTTTGCGCGATAGGCTCGGCAAACGGCGGCGAAGGGCAGATAGACTTTGTAAGCGGAAGAACAGAATGCGTTCTGCGCGGAAGGACTATAAACTGCATAGGTGCAAGGGGCGGAAACGTAAATGTGAACATGAGCCATGCGACAATGCTGTTAAACTGCGAGGGTGCAGACATTTCGGGCATTGGCGACAGCGAGGGCGACGGCGATGTAAGGATAACCGAATCAGACCTTTTACTTGAATTCCGCACACGCGAGGGCTTTGGCCTTGGCAGCAAGAACGGCAGGCTTGATGTTATAAACTGCCGTGAGGATATAAGGATAAACGAGTAAAGAATGAATAATGAATAGTGAATAATGAAAAATGAATAATTATTGTGCAGGCTTGTGCCCATTCGGGCAAGCCGCCTGCGGCGGCATTGGGGGCTTTGCCTGCTCACGAAGTAAGCAAGTGCCCCCCGTACCCCCTTCGCCAAACTCCAATTTGCAAAACTATTTATAGAAAAGGAAAATCACTTATGAAAAAAACGGCACTTATAACGGGCGCAAGCTCGGGAATTGGCAGACAAATGGCTATTGACCTTGACCTGAGAGGGTTTGATACTATCCTTGTGGCAAGGAGAGAGGACAGGCTCAAAAAGCTTGCATCGGAACTTAGGCACAATGCCGAGGTGTTTGAGTGCGACTTATCACAAAAAGAGGAATGCCTGCGGCTTTATGAGGCTTTTAAGGACAGAGAGGATATTATAGTTCTTATAAACAATGCAGGATTCGGGCAGGTCGGCTTTTTTGATGAAACGCCGCTTGACCGTGACCTTGATATGCTCGATACGAATGTCAGGAGCGTTCATATTTTAACAAAGCTGTTTTTGCGCGATTTTATGGCAAGGGACAAGGGGTATATCTTAAACGTGGCATCTACCGCAGGGCTGCTGCCGGCAGGGCCGATGATGAGCACCTACTACGCTACAAAGGCATATGTCAAGAGCCTGACACTTGCGATAAATGAGGAGCTTTCGCAGAAAAAGAGCAAAGTATGGGTCTGCGCGCTCTGCCCGGGACCTGTTGACACCGAGTTTAACGAGGTGGCGGACGCATCTTTCTCTATCTCGGGGATATCTGCGGAATACTGCGCCAAATACGCCATAAGGAAGATGTTTGAACGCGAGCTTGTGATAGTTCCCGGGGCAGGCATCAAGGCAGGAGTTGCGGCAAGCAGGATAATACCTACAAGGCTTTATCTTAAGGCGGCAAATTCGTTCCAGACAAAAAAGGTAAAATAAGCCGTTAAATATCTGCTATTTGTTTAATATTTTTGCATTTTCTTATCCCAAAAGGGCGGAAAATTTGTTGAAATTGTGATATCTTACTAAGAAAACGATATCAATTTAGTTAAAAAGTATATTGATTTTTGGTTACAAATCGGTTATAATGTAAGTACGATTAATTTTGGAAAGGAAGTTTTTATTATGAAACTTAGAAAGATCTTTGCAGGTATGTCTGCTCTTGCTATAGCAGCTACAATGGCTATCTCCGCTTCCGCTGAGACAGGCGATGCATTCCTTATGATGGCTGACGGCAACTGGACATACTCAAACATGAATGACGACAACCTCGGTTTCCCGCTCCCTACAGGCGGTACAACTGTTCAGGTAACAGAGGACGGTACATACACAGTTGACCTCAATCTTGAGGATACTGTTGCATGGGCTAACAAAGTAGATGCTGCTAAGAATCCTGACACTCATCAGGATGCTGTAGTTGGTGATCCCGCATTTGGTTTGCAGGTTCTTAACGTTGATATCGAAGGTCTTGCTACAAAGCTCGGCGTTGGCACAGATTCCGACGAATGGAGCGCATGGTGCGAGGCTAACGGCGTTAAGGAGAAGAAGGCTACTATCAAGGATAAGATGGCATTTGCAAGAACATCGGGCCTTGATGTAACATCTCTTAAGCTCGTTGCTGACGGAACTGAGGTTTATTCTTACAAGCCCGAAGAGATAATTTTCGGTGACGTTGAGGCTAACGGCAAGATAAGGATAGAGCTTTTCAATGCATGGGGCGACTCGGTTACTAAAGATCTTGCTCCTCAGGCTATCAAGGACGCAGCAGGCGAGCTTGAATTTGAGACACTTGCTGTTGAGTTCACTATCACAGGCGTAAACGGCAAGGAAGAGGAGAAGCCTGCTGAGGAGAAACCTGCTGAGACAGAGAAACCCGCTGAGGAGACACCTGCTGCTACAGAGACTCCTGCTGCTACAGGCGGCGACACAGCTCCTTCTAAGGAACAGGCACCTGCTGCTACAGGCAACGGCGGTGCTGCTGCAACTACAACAACTAACGGCAACACAGGCGCATCCGCAGGTCTTGCTCTTGCTGGTCTTGCTCTTGCAGGCGCAGCTATAGTTGCTACTAAGAAGAGATAATTTAAACCTTCAGGTTTTTGGAAACGGTGTGGGGCTCCACGCCGTTTCTTTTTTATGTCGGATTTTTTTTCAAAATTTGGTGATTTAGCTATAGACAAACGGCAAAAAATATTGTATAATATATTGTGTGCAGTAATATGCACATAGATTATTTCACGGAGTGAAGATATGAGAGTTATCACCGGCTCGGCAAGGGGCAGAAAGCTTAAAGCCCCCGAGGGCAACGATGTAAGGCCAACCTCCGATCTTGTCAAGGAGGCTATATATTCTATTATCCAGTTCGATGTGCAGGGCGCTGATGTGCTTGACCTTTTCGCAGGCAGCGGTCAGCTCGGTATCGAGGCGCTCAGCCGAGGGGCGAACCACTGCGTTTTCGTTGACAAGAGGGCTGAAAGCATTGCCCTTTGCAGGGAAAATGTTATGGCCTGCGGCTTTTTAAAGCAGGCGCGCATTCTGACATCGGACAGCTATGACTATCTGCTGACAGCTAAAAAGGGCTTTGACATTGCTCTTTTAGACCCCCCATATTCGCAGGGGCTTATCGAAAAGGTAATGGAGAGACTGCCCGACAAGATAAACGAGGGCGGAATAGTGGTCTGCGAGCATGAGAAGGAGCTTACCCTTCCCGATGAGTTCGGAAGTCTTGTGCTGCATAAAAGATACAAATACGGCAAGATAGCCTTGACGGTATATAAAAAGCCTTCGGCGGAGGTGGAGCAATGAGAGTTGCAGTTTGCCCGGGCAGCTTTGACCCGATAACGCTGGGGCATCTTGATATTATCGAGCGTGCATCGCACCTTTTTGACAAGGTAATAGTGCTTGTTTCATTTAACCCCTCAAAAAGCAAGGCCGTTTTCTCGGTGAATGAGAGAATGGAAATGATACAGAAGGTAACTACCCACCTTGACAATGTTGTGGTGGACTGCTTTGGAGGGCTGCTTGCGGATTACCTTAAGATGACGGGGGCTTGCGCTATAGTCAAGGGGCTGAGGGCGGTTTCCGACTTTGAATATGAATTTCAGATGGCGCTTGCCAACAAAAAGCTTTACAGCGGCGCTGAAACAGTTTTTTTGACAACGAGGGGCGAGAATATGTACCTCTCATCAAGCTTAGTTAAGGAGCTTGCATCGTTCGGCGGCGAGATAGCGGATTTTGTATCCCCCGAGATACACGATTTTATCTACGAGCGCTTAACACAAAAACAAGTAGACCAAGCGTAAGGAACGCATAAATTGTATAAATGAAAGGATTGTATTGAAATGGCAATGAAGATCGACGATATTTTAAAGCAAATGGATCAGCTGCTTGATGACGCAAGCTCGTTCCCCTTTACAAACAAAAAGCAGATAGATGCAGAACAGATGAGGGAGTACATCGACACCCTGCGTTACAATATGCCCGCAGAGCTGCAAAGGGCTAAGGACACTGAGGATAACAAGAAGAAGATAATCGCTGACGCTAACAAAGAGGCTGAGGACATTATAAACAACGCCAAAGCAAAGGCTAAGGAGATAGTTGCCGAAAGCTCGCTCGTTAAGCAGGCACAGGCGCAGGCTGATGAGATAATGGCAACAGCTAACGCTGAGGCTGAAGAAACTATAAAGACTGCAAACATCAAGGCTGAGCAGATAGTTCTTGACGCTATCGACAAGGACACGCAGATAAGAAAGCTGCTCACAGACGATATGGACAGAGTTCTGACAAATGCGGAAAACATTCTCACACAGAACTTAGAGGACGTAAGAAAGACAAAGGACGCTGTTTTAGCAGTTGCAGCGCCTAAGAACAACTAAGGACACCAAAAAGCCCGAAGGGTCGCCTTCGGGCTTTTTTATTTGGCAGGGCTATCCTCAAAGCGCGCATCTACGCAGTTTTTGGGCATTTAAGTATTATTTAATAATTAATATGCTATAATTAAGTCACGGCAAGAAAAAGACTGATATGGAGGAGTGACTATGTATCTATCAATTCTCAAAAAGGACTTAAAGCGCAAAAAGACTATGAACTGCATTTTGCTGCTTTTTGTGATACTTTCTGTCATGTTCGCGGCATCGAGCGTCAACAACATCATCACCATTGCGACAGGGCTTGACAGCTACTTTGAAAAGGCAGGACTGACAGACCTTTTCTACATCGTATCATACGACGAGCAGGGAGGGTGCGAGCTTTATGACAAGGTGATCGAAAATGACAAGGTGAGCGACGTAAGAAAAGAAGAATGCATCTTTATCACGTCAGACTGCTTTAAGCGTGACGGCAAAAAGCTCTACGACTTTACAAGCACCGCATTTGTGCTGAGCGTTGACAACACAAAGATAAATTTCTTTGACAAGGAAAATGAGATAATAAAAAGCGTTGAAAAGGGAAAGGTCTACATCACCAACTCCCTTGCAAAAAAGGCAGAGCTTACAGTCGGTGACAGGATAAGCTTTGAAATGGACGGAACTAAAAAGGAGCTTGAATTTGCAGGAATATTAAAGGACGCATTCTTAGGCTCGGACATGATGCAGAACTACCGCTTTCTTATAAATAATGAGGACTATAAGGAGATACTTGAAAACGAGAGCATTTACAGCAAAAGCAGAGGCGCTGTGCTTTATGTATCGTCAGAGCAGCCCGAGGAAGTATTGAATGACACGGCGGATACTCCCAATATACGCTTTTCATGCGACAAGCAAATGGTAAAGACATCGGACATCATGGCACTTATCATTGCGGCAGTAGTGCTGGTGGTGAGCTTTTGCCTGATACTTATTTCCTTCGTGGTGCTGAAATTCACTATCGGCTTTACCATAGCAGAGGAATTCAGAGAGATAGGCGTTATGAAGGCTATAGGGCTTAAAAACTCATCAATAAGAGCGCTATACTTAGTAAAGTATTTCGGTATCTCCATTGTCGGGGCGGTCATCGGGTTTATACTGAGCTTGCCGTTTAGCAAGGCACTTATCAGCTCGGTAAGCGCGGACATGGTGCTTGAAAATGACGGAAAGCTCATCACGGGGCTTTTGAGCACGGCGGCTGTAGTGATGATAATAATGCTTTTTAGCCACAGAAGTACCGCTAAGATCAAAAAGCTCTCCCCCATTGATGCGGTAAGAAACGGGCAGACGGGCGAGCGCTTTGGCAAACGCGGGATAATGAGCCTTTCAAAGAGCAGGCTCGGCACACACCCATTCATGGCGGCAAATGATGTGCTAAGCTCACCTAAGCAATACGGGATAATAACGCTTGTATTCATGCTTTGCACGCTGCTTGTAATGATACTTTCCGCAACGGCGACGACGCTTATGAGCGAGGACACGGTAGAGCTTTTAGCTGTAACAAAGACCGATGTTTACATTTCCGACACGGTAAGGGAGCTTGACATTATCTACGGCAAAAAGACGGCAAAGGAGCAAAAGGAAGAAATAGAAAAGGAACTTAAGGAAAACGGCATGGAGGCTAAAGTATCTATCGAGCTTTGGTACAAGATACCTGCTGATGTTAATGGCGAGAAATTTCAGATAACCATGCTGCAAAATGTTGATGCGGATATGGAGGATTATGTATACACGCAGGGCTATGCGCCGAGAAACGAGCATGAGATAGCGCTTACGGGCATTCTTGCAAAGAAAATGGGGCTTGAGCTGGGCGACAAGGTAAGACTTACCGTAAACGGCAAGGAAGATGAATACCTGCTCACAGCGCTTTACCAGAGCTTTAACAACTTAGGCGAATCGGGAAGATTTTACAAGACCTTGAATATCCCCGACAACAGCACCTCCTCCGCCTTTGCTTTTCAGGCAGATTTCAAGGACGATATTGACCGCGAGGAGCTTGAACGAAGGATAGACAGGATATCAGAGCTTTTTGAATGCAAGGTATTTGATGCAAGCGGCTTTGTAAATGACTGCACGGGCGTTTCACAAACTCTTGGCGATGTAAAAAATTTCCTGCTCATTCTCTCGATGCTGATAATAATTCTCATAAGCGTGCTTATGGAGCGCTCGTTCATATCAAAGGAAAAGAACGAGATAGCACTTTTAAAGGCTATGGGCTTTAAGAGCCGCGATGTGATGATCACCCACACGCTGAGGTTTATGATAACGGGAATTATCGCAGTGGCGGCGGCAGCAGCGCTTTGCGTTCCGCTGACGCATCTTTCGATGGATCCGATATTTGCAATAATGGGCACTGACGCAAGTATAAAATACACGCTTGACAAGCTTGAAATATTCGCTGTAATACCTTTAATGATAATATCAGCGACATTAGCAGGTGTATTCTTTACAGCACTTTACACCAAAACGATAAAGGCGCAGGATACTGCAAACCTTGAATAAGAAAGGGAGAAAAAATATGGAAAAAATTCTTGAGGTAAAGGACCTTTGCAAAACATACATAATAAACAAAAGGCAGAATAACGTATTAAAGAATGTAAACCTCACGATAAGCCGCGGTGAAATGGTAGCGGTAATGGGGCCCTCGGGCTCGGGCAAATCGACGCTTTTATACACCGCATCGGGCATGGACAGAATGACGGCAGGCACATCACTTTTCTTGGGGAAGGATATGAGCCGCCTTAACGAAAACGAGCTTGCAAAGATAAGGCTTGATGATATGGGCTTTATCTTTCAGCAGATGTATATGATGAAAAACCTATCGGTGCTTGACAACATTATTCTGCCTGCCGTAAAGAGCGACAAGAAAAGCGAGAGCCGCGCGCAGACAGCCGAGCGCGCAAGGGCTTTGATGAAAAAGCTCGGCATTGAGGACATTGCGAGCAATGACATAAACGAGGTATCGGGCGGACAATTACAGCGCGCCTGCATTTGCAGGAGCATGATAAATGACCCCGAGATGATATTTGCAGACGAGCCGACAGGCGCACTCAACCGCACCTCCTCCGAGGAGGTAATGGAGGAGCTTTGCAAGCTCAATGCCGAGGGAACTACCATTATGTGCGTAACGCACGATGCAAAGGTAGCGGCGAAATGCACGAGGGTGCTTTACATAATCGACGGCAGCATCAGCGGTGAGCTTAGCCTTGACAAAAACAAGACCTTAAGGGAAAAAGAAAGAGAGCTTAACAACTGGCTGCTTGAAATGGGCTGGTAAAAGCGAGGGGGCATAGAAAGCAATGCTTTCTATGCCCCCTCTAAAATAATAAATAAAAAAGAATAAAGAATAAATAATAAAAGAGGTATCGGCTGCGCCGATTTATTTTAAATTCATCGCGCAGCGATACCATAATTATTATTTATTCTTTTTTATTTATTCTTTCTTATTTTAGAGGGCGCATTTGCTCCCTCGCTGTTGCGCCCTCGCTTTTATCATCTTGTGAAAACAAGGGTGATATTCATATTGCCGTCTTTGATGTCGGCAAAGATATCGCCGCCCATTTTTATCATAAGCCGACGCGCTATATAAAGCCCTAAGCCGCTGCCCTGATTGCTGCCGACGTTGCTGCCGCGGTAAAAGCTTTCAAAAATATGCAGCAGTTCGTCCTCATTAAGCGTACAGCCCGAGTTTGTGACAGTGACAAGGCGGCAGTCCTCCTCATCGGAAAAGGTCAGCCCGATATATCTGCCGTCGCCGTATTTAATGGCATTTTCCATAAGGTTTTCAAGCACCTCGCAGGCGCGGTCGGGGTCACATTTTATAATACAGTCGCTAAACTCCCCCACCGAAAACTCTGTACCGAGGAGCGAAAGCCGCTCGGAATAGAGCTTTTTTGTGCGCTCTATCACTGATGAAAGGTATTCCTCGCTTAAGTTTACCTCTAAGCTTAAAAAATCCTCCCTCGCCGCCTGTGAAAGCTTTACAAGGTAGCCCTCTATCTCATCTGCCTTATCGTTTATGCTGTGATATATCTCACTAAGCCTTTCGGGTTCATCATAAAGCCCCTTTTCAAGCGCCTTTGAATAGAGCTTTATTGCAGATAGCGGCGTTTTGATATCGTGAGAAAGGGATAGCATGAGCGTCTGCTTATCGCGCGCGGCGGCAAGCTCACGCTCGCGCTGCTTTATCATAGTTTCTCTTAGCATATCCGTTCCCCAGACGTATCTTCCGAAATATCGGCTGCGGCTCTCCTTTACGGGGGCGGAGAGGTTGCCCTTTGCAAGCTCTATAGGGGTATCGCTTAGCTTATCAAACGGAACGATGATATTTCTTCTTATATAGACAAGCACCGACAGCGTGATGAGCGCAAAGGCAAGAATAGATATATTAACTGTAATGAGCGCCATTTTCTGCGGCTGCGAGCTGTTATCCTCTTTATAGTCTATCCTATAGATATCCGCGCCTGATGCAAACACCTCATAGCGGTTTTTGGTTTCAAAGAAATCCTCGCTGCCGTCATACTTATAAATGCCGATGATATGCTCATAGCTGCCGTTTTTTATTTGCGTTCCCTCGCGGATATCGGCCTTTGCGCGCTCTATCTCGACCCTTGCCTCGCCGCCTTGCGGGGCTGTTCCCTTTAAAAGAAACAGATTTGCCCCTGCCGCAAGCAGTATCATCAGGCTAACAACAAGAAATATCAGCTTGCTAAAGCTTTTCAAAGCCCCTCACCCCCGCTGCCCTCATAGCGGTAGCCCTTTCCCCACACGGTAAGGATATGCGTGGGGTTTTTGGGGTCTTTTTCTATTTTCTGCCGCAGCCATTTTATATGCACGGTTAGCGTCTGCGGCTCGCTCTCGCTGTCGCTGCCCCAGATCCTGTCAAAGAGGTATTCCCTTGTGAGCATCTGCCCTTTATTTTCCATAAGCATTTTCAAAAGCTCAAACTCCTTAGCGGTCGCGTTAAGCCTTTCGCCGTTTTTTATTATCGTTTCATTAGCGACATCAAGGGTAATATCGCCGTCAGTGAGGTTATCAATAGCAAGGCGGCGTTTAAATATCCCCTTTATTTTAGCGATAAGAATATCAACATCATACGGCTTTTCGATATAATCATCAGCGCCCATGATAATGCCGTTTAGCTTATCCTCCTTATCAAGGCGCGCTGTAAGGATAATTATGGGGGTATTAGCCTTTTGACGAATCCTTCTGCAAACAGCAAAGCCGTCGATAGTGGGGAGATTTATATCAAGCAGCACAAGCCTTGCGCCATACTTTTCATAAAGCGCAAGTGCTTTCTCGCCGTCGGGCGAAGTGCTTACAGAAAACCCGTCCGCACGCAGAAAATCAGCAAGCAGCGTACAAAGCTCCTTATTATCCTCGACTATGAGTATATCTACCATTTTGGTTCCTCCTAATAAATTGGAATTTGGCGAAGGGGGTCTGGGGGCACTTGCTTACTTCGTAAGCAGGCAAAGCCCCCTGTCCGAAGGGGTTTGGGGGCGACCGGAAAGCCCCCAACAAGCCGCCCAAAGGCGGCTTGCCCCCTCGGAGCG
>JAGBNQ010000047.1 GCA_017634275.1 Ruminococcus sp.
CGCCCCCAAACCCCTTCGGTATGCCCCCTCCCAACACCTCGCCAAACTCCTATTTGTCTTTTTGCCGCATAAAACCTCAAAACTGCAATGTATAACCGAAATAATGCAAGTTATAATAAATCGCTTGCATTATTTTTTTGTTTATGGTAAACTGTTTTTGAAAGGACGGTGGGGAGATGAAGATGACTCTTTCGGTGAGTGAGCAGAGATATAAGGAGATCTTTGATGAGCTTACGGAGCTTGGTGTTGAGATCGAGGACGATGCCGATCTTCTGCTGACAGAGCGCAGATTAAGTCAGGGCTTTCTGTCTGTCAGAAATGATAAGGGCGGGCGCGTTTCCATAAAAACCGAGGATATAATCTTTATCGAGAGCTTTGGAAATGAAATGCTCGTGCATACTGTGAGCGAGTGCTTTAAGGCGTATGACAGACTTTATAAGCTCGAAAGCCTGCTTGATGGGGGCTTTTTAAGGGTGAGCAACTGCGCGCTCGTAAATAAAAAGGAAATAAAAAACATTAGACCTGCACTGTCAAGGAAATTCGTGCTGACCTTAAGCGACGGCACACTTGTTGATGTAACAAGGAGCTACTATGACAGCTTTCGCAGAGCATTCGGAATTTAAGGGAGGAGAAAACTATGAAATTTATTGAATTTATGCTTATTTATCTTATATCTTTTGTGGCTATTACGGGCACGGCTTATTATGTGCTTGAAAGACGGCGCATAAAAAAGGCACTTGAAGACCCTGCCGCCGCAAGGCATTCAAACCTGCCTGCCCCCGATACCGTTGCAAGGTGTGTCACTTTTGTTGTTATCTTCGTTATGTTCTGGGGGCTTTCAAACGCTTTAAGCAAAATGTCGGCTGATATCTCTCAGGCTATAGAAGACGGGGCATACACCATTGTTAATAATAACGGCGCAGATGAGCTCAATGAAACTCTTATGGAGCAGCAGAGCAATCTTGTGTACTTTTACACATCCTGCGAGAATCAGGCCTCGGGTAAATTTGAGATAGAAGCTGTTCCGAAAACCGTGAGCAAGAATACGACTGTTACAGTTACTCTCGGGAAAAGCCATGTTACCCTTACAAGGGGAGAGGGCGCAGAGTTTACAGGAACGCTTATGTTTAACGATGAGGATTTTGAAAGCGATTTTGTTATAAGCATTGAGACAGATGGCATTATATATTCGGAAATGGCAGAGAATGAATATAATTACATTTGACGCTTTATTCATAATGAATAAACCGCCCCTTTTTTTCGGGCGGTTTTCTTATTATTTGCGCTATTGCATTTTCTGCCGCGTTATGCTATAATAATAAGGTATGGGGGTCTGTCTATGGATAATGATACTTTGGCTATACTTGTAAAATTTGCGGTCAAGGCGCTTGTTATCATGGCGGCGATAGGGCTTATGGCTGTTATAACGCCTAAGATAGCAAAGATAATAGAAAAGCGCCACCCCGAGCTTAACGAAACAAAGCCCCCCGAGGGGGAGGGCGACGAAGTTAAGGGGATATACGATAAGCAGGTCGAAAAATACGATCTTAACTACAAGATCTATAATACTGATATATATGGAGTTGATTTTAAGCATGGCAAAAAAAGGAAACAAGATGGTAAATGATATTACCGCTATGGACGAGGATTTCGCAAAATGGTATACCGATATCTGCAAAAAGGCAGAGCTTATTGAGTATACGAGCGTTAAGGGCTGTATGGTAATTCGTCCCTATGGCTACGCTATATGGGAGAATATCCAGCATATCCTTGATACTATGTTCAAGGAAACGGGGCATGAAAATGTTTGTATGCCTATGTTTATCCCCGAGAGCCTGCTCCAGAAGGAAAAGGATCACGTTGAGGGCTTTGCCCCCGAGGTGGCGTGGGTAACTCACGGCGGAAGTGAAAAGCTGGAGGACAGGCTTTGTGTCCGCCCGACTTCCGAAACGCTTTTCTGCGAGCATTATGCTAATATAGTACATTCCTACAGAGATCTTCCCAAGCTCTATAACCAGTGGGTATCTGTTGTAAGGTGGGAAAAGACCACAAGGCCTTTTTTAAGATCGCGCGAGTTTTTATGGCAGGAGGGTCACACTATCCACGAAACAGCTCAGGAGGCGATAGATGAAACCGAGCGTATGCTAAACGTCTATGCAAAATTCTGTGAGGAAAGCCTTGCTATGCCCGTAGTCAAGGGCAGAAAGACCGATTCGGATAAATTCGCGGGCGCTGAGGCTACATATGCGATAGAGGCTATGATGCACGACGGCAAGGCTCTTCAGGCAGGCACATCTCACTATTTCGGTGACGGCTTTGCAAGGGCTTTTGATATTCAGTTCACCAGCCGTGAGAATAAGCTCGAATACCCCCACCAGACCTCGTGGGGCGTTACAACAAGGCTTATCGGCGCTATCATTATGACACACGGCGATGATAACGGCCTTGTTCTTCCGCCTGCCGTTGCACCCGTTCAGGCTGTGATAATCCCTATCCAGCAGTTCAAGGAGGGTGTGCTTGAAAAGGCTAAGGAGATAGAGGAAAAGCTCAAAGCTCTCGGTATCCGCGTAAAGACAGATGACAGTGATAATTCCCCCGGCTGGAAGTTTGCCGAGCATGAGATGCGCGGCGTTCCCGTAAGGATCGAGATAGGCCCTAAGGATATTGAGAATAACCAGTGTGTTATCGGCGTAAGATACAGCGGTGAAAAGCTGACCGTTTCGCTTGATGAAATGGCTGATAAGGTCATGTCACTTCTTAAAAACGATATCCCGAAGGGAATGTTTGAAAAGGCTCTTGAAAACCGTAAAAACAGGACGTTTGCCTGCAAGACTATAGACGAGATGAAGGAGGCCCTTGCTAAGGAGGACTGCTTTATCCACGCTATGTGGTGCGGCGACGAGGCCTGCGAGGACAAGGTCAAGGAAGAAACGGGCGCAGGCTCAAGATGTATGCCCTTTGAGCAGGAGAATATTTCCGACGTATGCGTCTGCTGCGGCAAGCCTGCTAAGGCAATGGTGCTTTGGGGCAAAGCGTATTGATAATTAATAAAACCCTTTCCGTCAGGAAAGGGTTTGACTTTTCTGTTGGGGTATGCTATAATAATAGCGGTTCGAGTTCATTTATTGAAGATTTGGCGGTCTCCTTAGAGATAAGGAGGGTTGCACTGATGTATCTTACACTTGAGGATTACATACTCTTGACTGAGTTGTTGTTGAAGGTGATAGAAATACAGATAATGTGCTACTGGTTCTTCCGTAACAAGAAGAAAAAGTAAGCTGAAAGTGTAGCTCATTAAAAGTGAGACAACATGGGTAAAGCAAACACCGCCAAAACTCTAAGTGTTGGCGGTGTGCTTTAAACACATAAAAAACCAATAACGAGGAGTGCCGCTTTAGATCCTGCGGGGCTGCAACCCTGCAGGGCTCGGGCTATCCTCTGAAATTATTATAGCACATTACAAGTAATATGTCAAGTCGTCCGCTTGGGGCGGCTTTTTATTTTTATAATTTATTGCTTTAAAGCCCTTTACTTTTTTGCCGAAATATGTTATAATAACTATGTATTGTTGCAATAAGTCGCACTAAAACTAAATTGTAAAGGAAATGATAAAAAATGCCGATAACCGAGCTTTTGGAAAGAAATGCGAGGGAGTGTCCCGAGGAGATAGCTCTCGTTGAGGTAAACCCCGAGATAAAGGAAAAAAGAAGAGTGACATGGAAGGAATATGAGCTTATCGAGCCCGATCAGGAAAGCCACTACAGAAGAGAAATAAGCTGGAGCGTATTTAATGAAAAGGCTAACCGCTTTGCAAACCTGCTTATCTCGCGCGGCGTGCAAAAGGGCGATAAGGTGGGTATCCTTCTTATGAACTGCTTAGAGTGGCTGCCTGTATACTTCGGCGCGCTTAAAATGGGCGCACTTGCCGTTCCGCTCAACTTCCGCTATACCGCTGATGAGATAAAATACTGCCTTGATCTGGCAGAAGTCGATGTTCTTGTTTTCGGCCCCGAGTTTATCGGCAGGATCGAGGAGATATGCGAGGAGATATCCAAAAACCGCCTGCTTTTCTATGTGGGCGAGGGCTGCCCGAGCTTTGCGGAGCATTACGATACCCTTACCGCTAACTGTTCAAGCATAACTCCCGATATCAAGCTTACCGATGATGACTATGCAGCTATCTATTTCTCATCGGGCACAACGGGTTTCCCAAAGGCGATACTCCATAAGCATCAGAGCCTTATGCATTCCGCTAAGGTGGAGCAGAACCACCACGGCCAGACTAAGGATGATGTTTTCCTCTGCATTCCGCCGCTTTATCATACGGGCGCTAAGATGCACTGGTTCGGGTCACTCTATTCCTGCTCAAAGGCGGTGCTTTTAAAGGGAGCAAAGCCCGAGTTTATAATTGATACTGTTTCTAAGGAAAAATGTACTATAGTATGGCTGCTCGTTCCGTGGGCGCAGGATATCCTTGATGCGATAGATAGAGGGGATATCGACCTTTCAAAATACGAGCTTTCTCAGTGGAGGCTCATGCATATAGGCGCTCAGCCCGTTCCGCCGTCGCTTATCGCCCGCTGGAAAACGGTTTTCCCGAACCATAAGTATGATACAAACTACGGCCTTTCTGAATCAATAGGCCCCGGCTGCGTACATCTGGGTGTCGAGAATATCCATAAGGTAGGCGCTATCGGCAAGGCAGGCTACGGCTGGGAGGTCAAGATAACCGATGAGAACTTCAATACCGTCAAAAGGGGCGAGGTAGGCGAGCTTTGCGTTAAAGGCCCCGGCGTTATGACCTGCTACTACAGAGATGAAAAGGCCACAAATGAAACTCTTAAGGACGGCTGGCTCTTAACGGGCGATATGGCTCAGGAGGACGAGGACGGCTTTATCTACCTTGTTGACAGAAAGAAGGACGTTATAATCTCGGGCGGCGAGAACCTCTACCCCGTTCAGATAGAGGACTTCCTGCGCGCTCACCCTGCGATAAAGGACGTAGCTGTTATAGGCCTTCCCGATAAAAGGCTCGGCGAGATAGCCGCTGCTATAATCTCTGTCAAGGACGGAATGCAGTGCAGCGAGGAGGATATCAATTCCTTCTGTGCTAAGCTGCCGAGATATAAAAGACCTCACAAGATAATCTTTGCAGACGTTCCCCGTAACCCCACGGGCAAGATAGAAAAGCCAAAGCTCAGAAAGATCTACTGCGGCGAGAGCTTGGTAGAGCAGCAGATAAAAAGCTGATCGGTAACTAATTTGTCGGCCGCGCCGACTTAGCCCTACAGGGCAGGGAGGATAAGCAAATGGCGTTTATCGGTGTTTCGCTGCTGCTGATAATAATTCTGGCAGCGCTTGGTGCGGCTGTGATAGCAGGTGTGGTGCTGATAATCATCGGCACTAAGCTTATAAAAAAGCCCGAGCGAAAAAAGCTCGGTGTTACACTTAGAATAGCTGGGTATGTAGTTTTGATACCTACCGTCTCGCTTGGCATTATAATAGCTGCGGTTGTCATGATGTCAGGCACGAAATAAAGGAGTTGAAGTAATGACAAATTCATATGAGAGCCCGTTTTGCACAAGATATGCAAGTAAGGAAATGCAGTTCGTTTTTTCGGCTGATAAGAAATTCACCACCTGGAGAAAGCTTTGGGTAGCGCTTGCAAGGGCTGAAATGAAACTCGGCCTGCCCGTTACTCAGGCGCAGGTAGATGAGCTTGAGGCTAATATCGAGAATATCGACTATGAAGTGGCTAAGGAGCGTGAAAAGCTCGTAAGGCACGATGTTATGAGCCACGTTTATGCCTACGGGCAGGTATGCCCGAATGCAAAGGGCATTATCCACTGGGGTGCTACAAGCTGCTATGTGGGCGATAATACAGATGTTATCATTATGCGCGATGCGCTTAAGATAGTAAAGAGAAAGCTTTTGGGCGTTATAAAGAATCTGTCCGAGTTTGCGGCTGAGTATAAGGCGCTCCCGTGCCTTGCTTATACCCATTGCCAGCCTGCGCAGCTCACAACCGTCGGCAAAAGGGCAACTCTCTGGTGCAATGAGCTTTTGTATGACCTTGACAGAATTGACCATGAGCTTGCAAGCCTTAAACTGCTCGGCTCAAAGGGAACTACGGGTACTCAGGCATCGTTTATGGAGCTTTTTGAGGGCGACAGTAAAAAGGTAAAGGAGCTTGAGCGCCTTATCGCAGAGGAAATGGGCTTTGACGGCGTTGTTCCCGTTTCGGGGCAGACCTATTCGAGAAAGGTCGATTCCTTTGTGGTTCAGGCACTTGCAGGTATCGCTCAGTCGGCCTCCAAATTCTCAAATGATATAAGACTTCTCCAGTCCTTCAAGGAGGTAGAGGAGCCGTTTGAGAAAAACCAGATAGGCTCGTCAGCTATGGCATATAAGCGCAACCCCATGAGGTCTGAAAGAATAACATCTCTTGCAAGATATGTTATGGTAGATGTATTAAACCCCTACTTTACCGCAGGAACTCAGTGGTTTGAAAGAACGCTTGATGACTCTGCAAATAAAAGGATATCCGTTGCAGAGGCGTTCTTAGGCACTGATGCTATTCTCAATATCATGCTCAACGTCACAAAGGGGCTTGTGGTTCACGAGAAGATAATAGAAAGACGCGTTATGGCAGAACTGCCCTTTATGGCAACAGAGAATATAATGATGGACGCTGTTAAGAAGGGCGGCGACAGACAGGAACTCCACGAGAAGATAAGGAAATACTCTATGGAGGCAGGCTCTAATGTCAAGGATAAGGGGCTTGATAACAACCTCTGCGAGCTTATTCTTGCTGACCCCGACTTTATGATAGACAAAGAGAAGATGGACAGCATAATGAAACCCGAAAACTTTATCGGCAGAAGTCCCGAGCAGGTGGATGAATTTATAGCAGAGTGCGTTAAGCCAGTGCTTGATGCAAACGGCATCACCGAGGGCGAGGACGTAGAGATAAACGTGTAAATTTGATTGGAGGAAATAATGAAGGCAAGGAAGATCAAGGCATTTGCGCTGTCATTCTTAGCGGCGGCAGCGATAGTGTCGGGCGTCAGTGCATATCAGCCGTTGACTGTGTTTGCGGCAGATAAGCAGGTCGCGGCGGCAGATGAGGTCACTGAAAAGGTAACGATAGATGCAAAGGTCATTTCTCAGGCAAACGGAACAGTCACCCTCGGCTGGGAGGCTGAAGAGGGAGCAGACAGATATGCCGCCTATGAGATGACAGCCGACGGCAAGCAGGAGCTTAAAGGCTATGCCGATAACGGTAAGACGGAGTTTACCTTTACGGGGGTAACGGGAAATGTTACTCATAAATATGTGATAGTTGCCGAGAAAAAGGTCGGCGATGATTATGTTACAAATTGTGAGTTTAAGGAGACAGAGGTGGCTCAGCCGCTCTACGCGCCCGAGTTTGCACTCACCCCTGCGGCTGACAGCGTGAAGATAAGCTGGAAGGAATCGGTAGGTGCTACAAATTACAGGATATATTCCTATGACCCCACCACTAAAAAGTATAAAAGGATACATACCTCATACCCCACAACAAGGAGCTATACTGTTAAGGGGCTTACCCCTGCAAACGGCTACAGCTTTGTTGTAAGGGCTGTGAGCAATGTTACCGGCAAGACCGTTTTTGATAAGAAAATGGCGGCAGTTAAGTCAACTGTTACAAAGTGCGTTACCCCGAAATTTACATCACTTTCAAGCAGCATAAATACTGTAACGGCTAAGTGGAATACCTCGGGCGATGTTGCAGGCTATCAGGTGTGGGTGCTTGATAATGCGACGGGTAAGTATAAAAAGGTATCAAACGTTTCAAAGAGTAAGCTTACCTATTCATGGAGCGCAGGTGTAACGCTTAACAAGAGCCTTAAGGTAAAGGTAAGGGCATATAAGAAGTATAACGGCGCGTGGGTCTATAGTTCATGGTCGGCTGTAAAGGCTGTAACGCCTAAGATAACCGCCCCTGCTATCACATCGCTTGCAACAAGCGGCGCAAATGTAAACATAGGCTGGTCAGCCTCTGACAGCGGTATTGACGGCTATCAGGTGTGGATGAAGGCTGACGGCGCTGAAAAGTATGTAAAGCTGTGCAACGTATCCCCCAAAAAGCTGTCGAAGTTTATAAATGACGGCGTTCCTGCATCTACCCTTGTAAAGCTCAGAATGAGGGCATATAAGAAAATAGACGGCGTATGGAAATACAGCGCGTGGTCAGCTGTCAAGGAAATGAAAACGGGCGAGGCACCTTTGGCAAAAACTATAAAGATAGTTCTTGACCCCGGACACTTAAAGGGACTAAACGCAGCAGGCAATGACTACGATAACGTCTATATGGGCTACAGCGAGGCTACAATGAGCCTTACACTTGCAAAGTATATGAAAGCATACCTTGAGGATTATGGCTTTGAGGTAAAGCTCACAAGAGAAACAGATCAGGCTTATAACCTTGACTTAAACGACAGAGGCCGTATGGCAGAGGGCTATGACTTCCTGCTCTCGCTGCACTCTAACGCAGCAGGGGAGACTGCTCAGGCAGTATATGCATATTGCAGCATTGATAAAAAATCAAATGCATTGGGAAAACTTCTTTCCGCAGCAGTTGCAAAGACTATGGGCGTTCCCGACGGCGGCGTTGTAAACCTCTATTCCGATGACGGCGTTACGGATTACTACTGCGTTTTGAGAAATGCCGCAAAGGTAGGCGTTTCGAGCATAATGGTCGAGCATAGCTATCATACCAATACCTACAGCAGAGAATGGCTGCTTAAGGAGAGCAACCTCAAAAAGCTCGCCGCAGCAGAGGCAAGGGTATTGGCAGAGTATTACGGAATGATCTGAACAATGCATGATCATTAATTGTAAAAAGTCCTCGCTTAAGCCGAGGACTTTTTTGAAGGTGAATTATGGATAAAAACTATGAACTGAGTATCAGTAACGATTTTGAAAAAAGTATATGGCAGCCCTTTTTAAAGGCGATAGAGGACTATGACCTTGTGAGGGATAAGGATAATATCGCCGTGTGTATCTCGGGCGGTAAGGATTCCATGCTGCTTGCCCTGCTGTTTAAAATGCTTAAAGGACGCAGGCTTTACGATATAGGTGTTACTTACCTTTGCATGGACCCCGGCTATACGGCGAAAAACCGTGCGATGATAGAGCAAAATGCCGCAAAGCTCGCTATCCCCGTCGATATTTTTGAAAGCTCTATCTTCGAGAGCGTTTTTGAAATAGAGAAAAGCCCCTGCTACCTCTGCGCACGCATGAGGCGAGGCCACCTCTATAAAAACGCGCAGGACAGGGGCTGCAATAAAATAGCCCTCGGCCACCATTTTGATGACGTGATAGAAACTATACTTATGAGCAGCCTTATGAGCGGACAGACAAGAACCATGATGCCGCGCCTGATGTCAGAAAACTTTGAGGGAATGCAGCTTATCCGCCCACTTTACCTTGTTGCAGAGCGCGATATCATTTCGTGGCGCGATAAAAATGAGCTTGAATTTTTGGCCTGCGCCTGCAAATTCACCGAGCAGACCTCGTCAAAGGAGCATGAGAGCGACTCAAAGCGCCTTGTGATAAAGCGCCTTATCGAAAGCCTTGAAGGGGATATACCGAATGTTCGTGAAAATATCTTTAATAGTGTCACGGATATTGATGTTTCTCACCTTATCAGCACAAAAAACGCACCTAAAAATCATAATTTTTTAAAATAAAGTGCAAAAAGCTATTGACATTTTAGCTGTTTTAGTATATAATTTACATATAATATTGATAGGAGGAGAAGTAATATGTTTACACAGAGAAGTGTTGTAGTAGTTATTCTGCTTACAATAGTTACCTGCGGCATCTATAGCCTTTATTGGTATTGGAGTGCAATGCACGAGCTTAACAATGCAGGCGGCAAGAGCCTTGGTAATCTCTCACCCGAGATACAGTTCGTTCTCTTGTTCCTGTATGTCGGCGGCGTAGTATTTGCTATCAACGCTGATGATAACATCAATGCTGTTAAGCAGTCAAGAGGTCTTACAGCGGCTGATAACAAGGTCATCTACGTTCTTTTGGCTCTCTTGTTCCCGATAGCTATGATAGCTCTCATTCAGAATGAGATGAATCAGCTTTAATTGAAAGCACACAAAGCCGTCCGTTAAAGCGCAGGCGCAATAAAGAAGTTTAATTCGGGCACTTCTGCTGTATCATGGCGGAAGTGCCTTTGCGTTACCACAAGTTTTGCGCCTGCTAAAAGAAAAAAGAAGAAAGAATAAATAAGAAATAATGATCAACGTATCGCTTTTGGCGATGATCATTAATATTGTCCGCAAAGCGGACACCTTTTTTATTATTTATTATTTATTCTTTCCTTATTTCTTATTTTAGAGGGCGCGCAGAAGATATTCGATAGGTAATACTTACTTTAGCGCCCTCGCTTAAGTCGGGCGGCTTATTTTTAGGCAGGTGAGAAAATGAAAGCAAGGGCAATAAAGGCGGCGGTAGTTTACGCTGTGGTTTTGGGTGTGCTTTTTGCATATTTATTATTTACTCAGCTAACAGGGATAGGCATTCCCTGCATTTTTCATAAAATAACAGGCCTTGACTGCCCCGGGTGCGGCAACTCGCGCGCGCTTGTGGCACTTTCGCATTTTGAGGTGAAAAAGGCGGCAAATTACAATCTTTTCATTTTCCCCGAGCTGATATTTGTAGGGTTTATTGCGGTTTCGGTGACTGTTAGGTATATAAAGAGCGGCAAGGTCAGTCTGCGCCTTAAGCACGAATGGGCAGGCTGGGTATTTTTAGCCGTGCTTATCATATGGACAGTGGTTAGGAATGTGATAAGATAAATTGGAGCTTGTGGGGGCGATGCGCATACCGAAGGGGGTACGGGGGGCGACCGCAAAGCCCCCCGAAAAGCCCCTCGGAGCGATGAACAAAACCTTAGCTCTACGCTCGGAATGGCTCTACCTAACCCCCCAGCCCCCTTCCCTTCAAAGGGAAGGGGGAGTTACAAACTCCGATTTCCCTCAGAACAAATAAAAGGAGAGAACAATAATGGCTCTTGATGGAGTATTTTTAGGAATAGTAAAGGACGAAATAAGTATCCTCCTTGACGGCAGGGTGGATAAGATACATCAGCCCTCGCGTGAGGAGCTGCTTATCACCTTTCGTACAAGGGAGGGCGGCTATAAGCTGCTCGTAAATACCTCGGCAGGCGGTGCAAGAGTGCATATCACGCGCGCTCAGATAGATAATCCGCGCGTGCCGCCGATGTTTTGTATGCTTATGAGAAAGCTGCTCTCATCAGGTAAGCTTGTGAGTATTCGGCAGGACGGGCAGGAGCGTATCCTTATGCTCGATTTTGATTCGTCAAACGAAATGGGCGATATAGTTCGTATCACCCTTGTTATAGAAATTATGGGCAGACACTCAAACCTTATCATCTTAGACGGCGAGGGGAAGATAATTGATGCGATAAAGCGCGTCGGGCAGGATATGTCAAGCGTGCGTCCCGTGCTGCCGGGAATGATATATGAGGCACCCCCAAAGGAAAAGCGCTTATCACTTTTTACGCTAACAAGGGCAGAGCTTAAAAGCGCACTTGAACAAAACGCCCATTCAGAGCTTTCTAAGGCGATCCTTAAAAGCATAGAGGGGCTTTCCCCCGTGTTTGCAAGGGAGTGTGCGCTGCAATGCAGTAATGACACTATCCCGGCAGGCGAGCTTTCCGATGAGGGCTTTGAAAGACTTTTCCTGTTCCTTTCAAGAGCCGCGGCGCTTATAGAGAGCCATACAAATAAATTCACCGTGCTTAAATCAACAGACGGCCTGCTTAAGGATTTCTGCTTTGCGGATATAAACCAGTACGGCGCGCTTATGGAGAAAAAGCAATTCCCCTCAGCGTGCGAAACGCTTGACTATTTCTTTACCGAGCGCGATATCACCGCACGAATGAAACAGCGCGCAAGCGACCTCTATAAATTCCTGCAAAACACTAAGGAGAGGATAACGAGGCGAACCGCCAACCAGCGGCAGGAGCTTTTGGAGTGCGCTGACAGAGATAAGCTTAAGGTTTGCGGCGACCTGCTTATGGCTAACCTCTATAATTTCAAAAAGGGCGACAGCTTTGCCGAGGTAGATAACTACTATGAGGAGGGCAGCCCGAGGCTTAAAATAAAGCTCGATGTCCGCCTTACCCCCTCGCAGAACGCACAGCGCTATTATAACGAATACCGCAAAGCCGACACCGCCGAGAAAAAGCTTACCGCCCTGATAGAGCAGGGCGAGCAGGAGCTTAAGTATATCGACTCGGTGTTTGATAACCTGACCCGTGCGCAGAGCGAAACGGATATCGACGAGCTGAGGATAGAGCTGCACGAGCAAGGCTATCTTAAATCGGCAAGGCTCTCAAAGGGCGCTAAGAATGTCAAGACCCAGCCGCCTATGAGATTTGTTTCATCTGACGGCTTTGAGATAAGGGTAGGGCGCAACAACAAGCAAAACGACAAGCTGACCTGCAAGGACAGCGAAAAGCTTGATATGTGGCTGCACGTCAAGGATATCACGGGCAGTCATGTCATAGTAAGCGCGCACGGCGGTGAGCTGCCCGACAACACGATAATGGAGGCGGCAAAGATAGCCGCATACTACTCCTCAGCGCGCAGCTCCGCGCAGGTGCCCGTTGATTACACGCTTGTAAAGTTTGTCAAAAAGCCGAGCGGCGCAAAGCCCGGAATGGTCATCTTCACAAACAACCGCACCCTCTACGTCAAGCCCGACGAGGAGCTTATCGAAAGGCTGAAAAAGAAATAGCGATACAAACCGGAGTTTGGCGCTGCGTTTTTCGAGGGAGGGGGGCAATGCGAAGGGGGTACGGGGGGCGACCGCCAAGCCCCCCGACACTAAGCGCGGTTTACCGCGCGCATACCGAAGGGGTTCGGGGGCGAACGGAAAGCCCCCGAAAAAGGGCGCGCGACTTGCTTTGCTTTTAATTTAGCTTTGAGCGTGAAACAAGCTAAGAAAACTTGTGGCACGCGCAAAGCTTACTTATAAGGCTACAATTAGTTCGCGCCTATTTCGGGGGGCTTTCCGGTCGCCCCCCGTACCCCCTTCGGAACGCGCACCCCCACAAACTCCGGTTTGTCCTTATAAAAACCCCCTCGGGAGCCCGAGGGGGTTTGTGCTTTATTCCTTTGTGATTACTTTTTTCTGCCAGCTCTTCTTGCCGCATTTGGGGCATTTCATTCTCTTTGTCCTGCCCATGTGGGGCGCAAACATCGAGGGAATGAACTCGGGCTCGTAGCGGTGGCCGCACTCTGCGCATTCGTAGTAGCCGGCAGCCTTTTCAATGTAAAAGCAAAACATTGCCCCTACTAAGAATTGTAAAACGCCAAAAGCTGCCAGTATCCCTGCCCAGATGTCGCTTACGTCCGCAAAAGCTGCCGTCAATATGCATATAAACATAGTCGGCGCTGATATAAGTCCTATTACTACCTCAAGCCTCAGCATAGCTTTGTTGCTGCGTTCCTCGTTCTTTCTCATTTCGAGAAGATTTTTCTCTGCAATTTCCTTGTAGTTCTCCATAGTAGTTTTCCTCCCTGTAAGTAAGTCGTTTACCGTTATGCCCAAAATGTCACAAAGCTCAAGCATAATTGACGAGTCAGGCATCGAGCGCCCCGTTTCCCACTTTGAAACAGCTCTGTCACTTATACCTAAGCGTTCAGCAAGCTGAGCCTGGGTCAGCCCTTTTTCCTTTCTTAGTGATGCTATGAATCTTCCGATCTTTTCCTGATCCATACTGCTTACCTCCTTCTGTGACTTTATCATATCACAGCCTTATAAAAAAGTACACGAACCATTGGTTGAATATGGCGTTTTTGGGGGAAAACTACTTAAAATCTATCTCTCAACCTCTGGTAGAGTGCGTATAAAGTGCCGCTTTACGGGGCTTTTTGGTGCCTGTAAGAATCTTCGGGCCGATCTGAAAATAGGTGCATATGAAAAGCCCTGCGAATATCTGTGTGGTACTATCCGATCGCTGCCTTCGTCCGGCACTTATCATCTTCTGAACAGTTTCAAAATCTTCCTTGCTTACGATACCCTCATGAGTATTCCCGACACGCAGCCACTCGCTTTCGGGCTTGTCACCGTTAATTCTGTCAGCATTGTCATTGACCGCTATTCACCTTACATTCTTGCTCGGAAAAAGCTCGGTGTATATAGCTACATTATACCATAAGTGCGCGCTTGAATCAAGTTTTATCTACGATATTTTTCTGTCCTTTACTATAGTGTAAGGATCCACCGCAGCGTTTCTTTCGATAGCATTCCCGTCAAGCTCCATAAACGGTTTCCACCTTGACCCGTCAGAGCGTGCAAAATATAAGTGAAAACTAAATGAATTGCTTTGCGGCATACCTGCTATGTGCGGGTATGTCGCATTCTCACTTTAGTTGAATTTTTATCATCAAATAAGTGATTGACCTTATCAAAAAATCTGCTATAATAATTATAACGACGTCGGAATAAAACACTTGGAGGACATACTTATGAACATAAATTTCAGCGAGGTTTTCAAGAAACTAAGACGTGAGCGTGAGCTTACGCAGGAACAGGCAGCGGAGGTCTTCTGCGTATCACCGCAGGCAGTCAGCCGCTGGGAGAACGATCAGACAAGCCCCGATATATCGCTTTTGCCGATAATCGCAGAGTATTTCGGGGTGAGCATCGAAACGCTGCTGGGTGTGGAAAGCGAAAAGCGCAAGGAGAATCATGATAAATATATGCATGAATTCTATCAGTCTTTGAAATCGGGAAAGATATATGACTGCATTGAGCTTGCCCGTGCAGGACTTAAGGAGTTTCCGCAGAGCTATGAGCTGATGAATGCGCTTATGTATGCGCTGTTTCTGACAGGCAGCAAGGAAATGAATGACTGGGAGGAAAATATTGAAAAATACAAGCAGGAGATAATCGACTTAGGCGAGCGGATACTCAAAGGCTGCCACGATGACGATATTCGTCTTGAAGTCAAGGCAAGGCTCGGATATCACTACTGCGAGATAGGCGAGATCGACAAGGGCAGGGAGATAATTATGACTCTGCCGACCGAAAATTTCACCAGAGATGAATATCTAAGGCACACTATGAGGGGCAAGGAGCTGCTTGACTATACGGGCAAGGGAATAGCATATTATGCTGAAGTGATAAAGGCTTATATCTGCCGTCTGATAGACAATGACCCCGATCTGCAAAATGACCCGAAGGCTGTTCTTATGCATATCGGTGCTATCGAACAGATAGACGATGCTCTTTTCCTTCCGGAAGACAAGGGGCAGGCGTTCATAGATATGGCAAAACGCTGGCTTAAATACAGTGTGCCTGCGCTGATAAAGCTCGGTGAAAACGAAAAAGCAGTAGATGTGTGCGAAAAAGCGGCTGAGTACGTAGAAAAGTGGCACGCTCTGCCTGCTGAATACTACCACATATCACCTATAACCAGAGGAACTATTTCTGCAAAGTATTGGGAAACAGTTGACCCTCGTCCAATGGAGCAGCGGATATATGAGGATATGCTCTGCGGCAAGGACTGTGCAGCGCTTGAAGGAAACGAACGGTTTGAAAGGGTGAAAGATAGGATAAAGAATCTGTATTGATGCTTTGCGGCATACCTGCCGTGTGCAGGTATGCCGCATTATTCTGACAGAGCTTTACCTAACTGCACTCGGCTGAGGATATTTCAGTGTATTATGCTCGGCATATTGATTTCATACGCTAAAAGTGATATAATGTACTAAACACCAAGTTAAGGGGGGACAGTATATCTAACTGTGTTTTTAGTATGGAGGTTCAAATGAAAAAGGATATTACACCTGTGGAAAGAAAGCTCTTATCTTCGATCAAACAAATGCCCGGTATCTATATCGGCACAAAGAATTTGTTGTTCTTAGAGCATTTTATTCATGGTTACGATTTTGCGATGCTATGCCATGATATAAAAGATATGCATAATATCATGCCCGAAGGCTTTGAGGAATACATAGAAATAAAATACAGATCAAATACGACTAAAAATCTGTTTATGATCATTACAGAGAATTCAGAGAATGACAGCGATGCGTTCGATACCTTTTTTGAATTGCTTGACGAATACCTGCTAAGTGTTGATTTGCAGCCGCTGCCAATATGGGATAGTACGGTAGACAAGATAGAGGACATCAAAAACTCTTTTGCAAAAGAAAGGAACGCACTATAATACGATAATTTAGAGATAAACAGTAATGAAAATACTTAGCAAAACAATTTCTGTAATACTCATTTGTCTATTATTTGTTTCGTGTAGTGTGACAGATAATAGTTCAAATGAAAGTGCGCCTGATCCGCATGAAAATAGTGTTGAATCGTATCATTATGAGCAGGAACAAACTGAGAAGATACTTTTAAACTTATAGAATGCTTTGATAACAAAGACAAGGAAAGTATAAAAGCAATGTTTTCAGTTAAGACCGCAAAAGAATTTGACCTTGACTCACAGATCGATAAGGTTTTTGAGATATATGACGGCAAATCTGTGTCTTATGAGATCGATAACGGTGGCATAGATGTAAATCTGTTTACCTATGGGTGATAATACAAGTAGGTATGATATTAGCATAAGACCTGACTGTGCAATTGTAAGTACAGTCAGGTCTTTTTATGCCCATAAATATATGGAGGGCTGGGAGAACAGCACGCGGATAAACGAGCTGGGATAATATTGGGATTCCTGCTTTTAACTATGATCAATACTCTCCTTCATAATGCAGTCCAAATGCATATAATGCATTCCTCATTTCTTTGCCATTACGACAATTCAAACCTAACAGAGAATTCAAATCACCTCTGGCATATTCTTTTCCAGCTTGTAGCTCAACACCAAACTTCTCTTTTACTATTTTGATATCATCAGGAGTGAATCTGAATCTCATTTGCCAGAATATTCCCGGATCGTGCATTTCAAATCCTCCGGCGATGTTCTCTAAAGCATCAAGCGGCAGCTCAACATCGTATTCCTCGATGAGTGCTTTGATCTCTTCTGCGCTCTTGGCAGAGCTGAATTTTTCCTGTACTTCTGGTGACAGGCTCTCGATGTACTTTTCATAATTTTCGTTAATGTTCATAATTATGAACCTCCTATATAAAATATTTCGCAAGCGGGGCAGTGTCCGCCTTTAGCTTACGATTACATTATAGCATACCGCCTGCTACAAAAGTGCAACAAATCGACAAATTTGATGCCGTGATTTTAAACAAAGTTTTATTGCCACTTTTGTGCATAACGTATAATACAGAGCGTGTGCAGTTATTACAGTACCTTTTGTACCTCGGGTCTATGCTCTGTCTGGGTGCGATTTGGAGGTTTTTCGATCACTGAGCTGACAGAGCAGGAATAGGCAGGGCAACATATTTCAGACATTTTTCTTCAAAGGAAGATGTACTGATCTTTAAGCTGAGGTATCTTTGGCTAAAACGACTTGAAACTGAGGATTTTCTGCTGACAAGCGATCATGCTAAGTCGCTTTAGTTTTTCTCATACTGTGAAGAAAACAAAGAACTCCTGACACTTATACATAAATCGGGGCTTGATATGGTACTGATAAAAGCCTGCCTTGATATTACTATGCTGCCTGATGAACAATCCCTGCTTTCTGATGCTGAACTTTTTAATCGAGCCTTCTACGGTTACAGTATGGTAGGCATCATTATACAGTCGGTTAAGTCAAACTTCAAATATTCACCAAAAGAACTGGCAGATATATATGCTGAGAATCAATGAGAATGCACCTGTTATTCAAGTGCATACACCCTCCCCGAAAACGGCGGCAGCAGAACGACTGCTTTTCCGTTCTTCACCGATACCGCCTTATCGGGAACGCCCTGACCGCCAAAGCGAACAGTTACGAAGTCCATGATAACGCCGATATTATTCTTATGGCACTCGTTCACAAAGGCTCTCAGCTCGTCGGGCGTTCCGTAGCGTGATGTGGGCGAGAAAAAGCCCGTAGCCTGATAGCCCCACGACTCGTCAGCAGGATATTCATTCAGCGGCATAAGCTCCACATAGTTATAGCCGTTTTCTTTGAGATACGGTATCAGCACATCAGCAAGCTCGGCATAGGAATAGGTTGTATTTGCGTCCTTTCTTTTCCAGGAGCCGAAATGTATCTCGTAGATATTGACGGGCTTTTCAAAGTGACCGCCCCTGCTGTTCAGCCAGCGTTTATCGTGAAAAGCGGCGGTATTCAGCTTTGTGATGCGTGAAGCATTGCCCGGACGAAGTTCGGAATAAAAAGCGTAGGGGTCTGCGTGGTCGATGTATGTGCCGTCCGCCTTGTAAATACGGTATTTGTACATCTGTCCCTCTTGTGTATGCGGTATCACGCACTCCCAGAAATTGCCGTCGTACACCTTGTTCATCGGTGTTTCCGTCCAGCCGTTGAATTCTCCGATCACAGCGATCATGCTTGCTTTCGGGGCAAAGGTGCGGAATGTGGTCGTACCTCCTGCGAAATGTGCGCCTAAATACCGATAGGCTTCAAACTCATTGCCCATGTAAAAATTATAGAAATCCATACTATCACCTCAAAAAAGTTATCCGACGGTAGTTGCTTTTTTATTCTAAACATAGTACAATAGAAATTGGAAGAAAAAACAACCGTCGATGTTATCGGGGAGTTGGATAACCGACTAAAAGGCAAAATAGTGGGGTATTTATGGATAAGAGGATAGAGAAAACGAAGCACGGGATATTTAACGCATTTATCGAGCTGAGGTCAAAAAAGGCTTTGGAGCGCATCAGCGTCAAGGAGCTTTGTGAGCTTGCCAATATCAACAAGTCCACATTCTACGCACATTATCTTGATATATACGATCTGTCGGACAAGATCGAGAATGAGATCGCAGAACAGGTCATGCAGGGAATAGACATTGACGATCTGATAAAAAAGCCCGAAAGCCTGCCGAGAGAGCTTGCTCTCATCTGCACTTCCAAGCAGCCGCTGATCAGCACGATCTTTTCAGGCAGCAGAACGCAGGAACTGCCGAGAAAGATACTCTCTGCTGTCATATCACAGCTTTGTGAAAAGCACCCTGAACTTGCGAATGATGAGAAACTGAAGATCATGCTGACATACAGCGTTTTCGGCGGCTATTATGCATTCAACGAAAACAGGGATTGCTCTGATGAAGCGGTCATTGAAACGCTGGGGGAAATTTCGGGGAATCTGCGGATTTATGTGGGATTGACAGGGCAGATGATCTGTTGTATAATGAAAATATTACTCTGAATCTAATGGAGGCATTCGTATGACAATATCAAAGTTTCGGATTATTTACACCGTAATTATGATCGTTATCATTGCGATCATGGTCGTTACGATTCTTCACGATCCATCAGACATAAAAGTTCTGGCAAAATGTGCGGTGTTGCCTTAAGCACAAGTTTCCTGCTCTCGGACTTGTGAGTGTAGAGTGCGCAGGGCATTTTTTCTTCGCAGTCAAATGGTATCCACACAAACTCTCCCGTGTGGTCATTAAGGAACCCGGGTGATAGGCAGATACCGCGCTCTGATGCAACATTCGTCAGCGTGGTGTTGTGGTCGGGGCTGTTGAAATAGCTGAAATTCTGCATCCGTGCAAGCTCGGCGGCATAGGTAAGCGGCTTTGTGGTCATGGTATCACCTCAATAAAAAAATTCTATCGGTAATCTAAAAATCCTATTGGACATTTTCACCGAGGCATAGTATAATAAAAATGTAAAGAGTTGATTTCTTTACTTCGCTTTTTCAGGGACGTTCCATTGTGAGCGTCCCCGATTTTTGCACATAGCGATTTAAAATTTCTATCGGTTATTAAAGTTTTCTATTAGACTTATCATAATTTATGTGATAAAATATAATCAAAGAAACTTGATGAGGTGATATTATGACAAACTTTACACTCAACGATAACACAACGATTCCCGTAACAGGCTTTGGTGTATTCATGGTGCCGAACAACGGCCCTACGGAGGAGGCTGTCACGACTGCGCTCAAAGAGGGCTACCGCCTGATCGATACGGCGGCGGCTTATCAGAACGAGAGCGATGTCGGCAAGGCGATGAAAAAGTCGGGCATTCCCCGTGAGGAAATTTATGTGACCTCTAAGCTGTGGCTACAGGACTACGGCTATGAGGCGGCGAAAAAGGCGATCGACACCTCGCTTTCAAATCTCGGCTTGGATTACATGGACTTGTATCTGCTCCACCAGCCCTACGGTGACACCGCAGGTGCGTGGAAAGCCCTTGAAGAGGCAGTCAAAGCAGGCAAGATACGCTCTATCGGCGTGAGCAATCACACGGTCAAATTCCTTGAAAAGCTGCTGCCGAAAATGGGGATACTCCCCGTTGTCAACCAAATGGAATGCAATCCGTATTTCCAGCAAAAGGAGCTGCGCGAGTATCTTGCAAAGTACAATATCCGCATGGAGGCGTGGTATCCCCTCGGTCACGCAAATAAGCAGCTGCTGACCGACAAGGTGCTTGTGGGGCTTGCCGAAAAGTACGGAAAAAGCGTGGCGCAGATAATCTTGCGCTGGCACTATCAGGAGGGCATCATCGCACTTCCGAAAGCTACTTCTATTGAACATATTCGTGACAACATCAGCATTTTTGATTTTGAGCTGACAGATGAGGATATGACCTCTATCCGTGCGCTTGACAAGGGCAAGGGAACCCATGACCCCGAGGATATGTCAAATGCGGTGACGCTTGGAATGTATAAAATTCACTGAGGTGAGAGTATGAAAATATTAAACTGCATTTTAGCACTTGCAATATGTGCCGCACTCGCATCCTGCGGTGCAAACGGCAGCAGCTCAGCAGCATCAAAAGAAGAAACATCAGCTGCAAAAACGACTGTTTCCGAAACGAACAGTCAAGCGAATAATACATCAAAAATTATAGATCCGCAGACTGAGATATCGGGCTATCCCGAATTTGATTTCGACACGAAAACAGTCACTCTCAACAGCGGCTATGAAATGCCGATACTTGGGATCGGCTGCTTTTCCCTTTCGGACGAGGAGGCGGAAAACTCAGTTTACCGGGCTCTCTCCGACGGCTATCGGCTTATCGACACAGCCCGTATTTACGGCAATGAGGAGGCAGTCGGCAGAGCAATAAGCAGGGCGATAAATGACGGCATCGTCACCCGTGAGGAATATTTTGCAGATATAGAGAACGGCAGCCTGCGGTATTTCACGATAGGTATTGACAGCCCCGAAGTTGTTGTAAGCGGTGATACCGCAAGTGTGACTTATACCTCGGTGCTGAACGCCAACGCCTACGGCGCAAAAGGAACTTACCGCATGAAAGGCACACACCATTACAAAAAGCGTGACGGCGAATGGATAGCTGTCAATGCCCCGAAATAAGGTGATATGATGAAACCGTTAAAGCTGATACCAACAGCTGTTGCTATGCTGATTTTAGGCGGCTGCGGGCAGCTTTCATATCGAAACGGTAACACCTTATCCTGCGGATTATGATGAATGCTGCGATGTGGCAAAGCAGGAGCAGGCTGTCCGTGACTGGCTTGACGGATTGGGCTTTTAATATTAAACATAAAAACGGCGGTTCAGTAAAGGATCGCCCTTTTGATTTCATGGACAGTATCATCGAAATTCTGTAAAGTCCGAACACTTTTTGAATTTTTGCAGTGGTAAAATATATCGCCTTTGTGCGGTGTTGCCTAAGAAAAAATACGACCTTGTGCTTGTGGCAAGGAATGAGGGCAAGCTCTACGCTCTGAAAAATGAATTGGAGAAACAGTATCATATCACGGCTCGTTCCGAGGTCGGTGTCAAGGAAATTTGCAAGAAAAATGAACGGATAAACAGGCATTACGATCATATAGTTCGTCATTTCGTTATACTCTGGTTCGGAGATTGAACAGGTGAATAATGCCGGTTCAGCGCTGAAAGAGGTTTCTCCTGCATCGGTAAGCTCCTGAAAAACAGATGCTGCCTCCTCGTCATTAACCTTGTTCGATTTTAATACCCATTCCGCGGTTGTGGACATTATGCTTTGATCGTATGCGATATGTGAGAAAGCTCCGAATGCTGTGAATATCAAGCAGAGCGCTGTGATGATACCATAGGCAGCTTTCGGCTTTGTTTTTCTGCGACACGGAAAGCTCGGCAATTAGGTATTATATCCGACAAATAACAGGCTCAGATGCGTCCAAATTGCATCCGAGCCTGTTTATCTTTATTTTATAATATACAGAATATCGAAAAGTGCGTAGATACGTTGCTTTTATCTGTATCCTTAATTGCGGTAAACTCCCGTATAATGGTTTTTTTCTTTTGCCAAATTATTTTGAAAGACACCATATCTCCCTTGCATAATCCTCAACAGATCTGTCAGCCGAGAATATGCCTGCGCCCGAGATGTTGTAAAGGCTCATCTTGTTCCACTTCAAAACATCTCTGTAAGCCTCGCTTGCATAAGCCTGCGCTCTCTGATAGGAATCAAAATCAGCGAGTGCCATGTAGGGGTCTTTTGTTTTGAGCGAGGTGGCTATCTCATTGAACTGCTGACCGTTGATGCCGTGTGTCATTCTGTCGATAGCAGCCTTTACGACCTGATTCTGATTGTAAACATTCATCGGGTTGTAGCTGCCTTTAGCTGCATTCACCTCGTCAACGTTCATACCGAAGATGATGATGTTGTCATCACCTACCTGCTCGTGTATCTCAACGTTAGCACCGTCAAGAGTACCCAGCGTGATAGCACCGTTTATCATCAGCTTCATGTTGCCCGTACCGCTTGCCTCTGTTCCTGCAAGGGATATCTGCTCTGATATCTCAGCCGCAGGCATGAGCCTCTCGGAAAGCGATACGCAGTAGTTTTCAAGGAAGATGACATTAAGCTTTTCTGAAAGCTTTTTGTCCTTCTTAAGCTCCTCGGAAATGTTCCATATAAGCTTGATTATCTGCTTTGCCATGTAGTAGCCGGGTGCTGCCTTTGCCGCAAAGATGTATGTTTTGGGCGTAAAGTCTGCGTTCGGGTTCTCTTTGAGGTAGTTGTATTCTGCGATGATGTTAAGTGCATTTAACTGCTGCCTCTTGTACTCGTGCAGTCTCTTTACCTGAACGTCAAATATAGAGTCTGTGTTCAAAACAGAGCCGTATTCGTTCTTTACATACTTTGCAAATTTCTGCTTGTTTTCTTTCTTTATCGCGGCAAGCCTTTCGAGAACCTCCTTGTCCTCGGCAAAGAGCGAGAATTTTGAAAGCTCGCTTGCGTCCTTAAGGAATCCCGTTCCGATCTTCTCTTTAAGCAGCTCGGTAAGCCCCAGATTTGACTGCTGTAACCATCTTCTGTATGCAATGCCGTTTGTTACGTTTTTAAACTTTGTAGGTGTGTCAAGATACTCGTCCTTGAAGGTCTCGTGCTTGATGATCTCGGAGTGTATCTTTGCAACGCCGTTTACGCTGTGGCAGGCGTGTACGCAAAGTGTAGCCATTTTGCACATATTGTTCTCAATGATAGACATATGCGAAACCTTCGGCTCGTCATGATATCTCTCCCACAGATCCTTGCAGTAGCGCTCGTTTATCTCAACGATTATCGAGAAGATTCTCGGTGTAACGCTCTTTAAGAGGTTGCAGTCCCACTTTTCAAGCGCCTCGGGCATTACCGTGTGGTTTGTGTATGCAAAGGTATTCTGAACTATGTGCCATGCCTTGTCCCACGAATATCCGCAGTCATCGAGCAGAACTCTCATAAGCTCGGGGATAGCGAGCGTCGGGTGAGTGTCGTTGATGTGGATAGCTACCTTTTCGTGCAGATTGTCAAGCGTGCCGTAGGTGTTCATGTGCTGGTTTACTATATCGCCTATAGATGCAGCGCACATAAAATACTGCTGCCTTAGCCTTAAGCTCTTGCCCTCCTGATGATTGTCATTAGGATAAAGCACCTTTGTGATAGCCTGCGACATGATGTTCCTGCCTAAAGCCTTTGAATAATCGCCCTGATTGAACATAGGCATATCAAAGCTTGCTACCTCAGCCTTCCAGAGCCTTAGCTTTGAAACAGCCTTTGAGTCGTAGCCCGAAACGTACATATCATAAGGAACAGCTAAAACTGTTGTGTAATTCTCGTGAGTTACGCAGTGGTACTGATTATCCCAGTACTCCTTAAGCTCGCCGTCAAAGTGTACTTCTATCGCCTTGTCGGGGTAGCTCCTGAGCCACGAAGAGCCGCCGGGCAGCCAGTTGTCGGGCAGCTCGGTCTGCCAGCCCTCTTCAAGCTTTTGCTTGAAAATGCCGTACTCATAGCAGATAGAATAGCCCGTAGCATGATAGCCCGTAGCTGCAAGCCCGTCAAGATAGCAGGCAGCAAGTCTGCCAAGGCCGCCGTTTCCAAGGCCTGCATCAGGCTCCTGCTCGTAGATCGAGTTTATGGAAATGCCATACTCCTTAAGCACCTCTGTTGCCTCATCTATCATCTCTAAGTTGTAAAGGCTCGTTTTGAGCGACCTTCCCATAAGGAACTCCATAGAAAGGTAGTAGACCTTTTTCTTGCCTGCCGAATGGGTAGCTACCGTGAACTTGCGCCTTTTGTCCTTTAAAATGTTTACCACTATAGTTGTAAGCGCCCCGTATACCTGCTTGTCAGACGCATCCTCAGGAGTGGTCTGATAATCATTGTGCAGTATATCGACAAATCTCTCTTTAAGCTCCTTTGCCGATATAGTCTTGCTTACTGCTTTTGCCATATAAAAACCTCCCAAATATTGTGCCGCGAACGGCGACGATCTTAAAACCCGCCCCCGGCAGGAAAACTATTCTTATTATACACCATTTTGCCTATTATTACATCAAAATGAGTTTAATAAATAAATATATGTAACCAAAGGCAAAATGGTGTAAAAGCCTGCATAAATATGTCAATACCGCGTAATGACATAATATCACACTGTATTATTATAAACTAAAGCTCAAAAAAAAGCAAGTCAAAAACAAAACTCCTCCCGAAATTTATTAAAAGTTTACATAAGATTTGGGATTTTTAATAAAATTTTAATAAAACTTACGAAAACGTTTGCGTAAATTTTTAACTATTTTACGCGGCGTTTTCCTTTTTATGGCAATTTTTTCGTCAAGCTGTATATTTGTTGCATATCCATTTTGTGCATCACTACAAATCTAAGCATTTTTCAAAAAAAGATTCTCATTTGTTGCATTAAAATATGCAACAAACCCCCATTTTGGCGCTGTAAGTGAAAGGAGTTTTTTCAATGCACAATGCACAATGCACAATTCACAATTAAGGCGCGCTGCTGCGAAGGGGGTCGGGGGCACTTGCTTACTTCGTGAGCAGGCAAAGCCCCCGTCCGAAGGGGTTTGGGGGCGAGCGGAAAGCCCCCAATGCCGCCGCAAGGCGGCTTGCTCCCTCGGAGCGATGAACAAAGCCTTAGCGTATTGCTCGTTATTTGGTTTTTTTAGCTTGTTTCACGCTCAAAGCTAAGGTAATGTCAAAGCAAGCCGCGCGCCCTTTTTCGGGGGGCTTTCCGGTCGCCCCCCGTACCCCCTTCGGGTTCGCATCGGCAAAGCCCCTGCAAACTTCAATTTCCATTGCAAACGAAAGGAGAACCACATATGCAGTTATTACCAAAACGTATCCCGCCCGAAACGGTCGAGAGATTTACCCTGAACCTATTTTTGTGCGGCTCGCCCGTCGAGGCCGCGCGCAGGACGGGGATAGATGAGTGCGCAGGGCTTAAGCTCTCGCTCTCGCGCAGGGTGCAAAGACGCCTTGCAAAATATTATAAGTCGCGTGAGCTTACCCTCTACCGCGCAAGAGCAGGCCTTGAACGTATAGCGTTCGGGCGGATAAACGATGCGGCCGAGCTTGCACTTTCGGGCGATGAGGAGAATTTCTCCCGCTTTGACGGCGCCGATCTCTTTAACGTATCTGAGCTTAAGCGCGTAAAAGGGGGCGGCGTTGAGATAAAATTCTTTGACCGCCTTAAGGCGATAGAACAGCTCATAGCTCTTGATGAGGTCATACTTAATAACGCATCATCTGAGGAGTTTATGAGCCGGTTTGCCGCCGCGGTCTCGGGGGACGGTGAGGAAGAGGATGAATAAGAGAATAAGAAAAAAGACAGACCCACGCTTTTCAAAAAAGCAGCAGATAGTTATGAGGTGGTGGAAAGATGATAAGTATAAGCACCACGATGCTATCCTATGCGACGGCTCTGTCAGGAGCGGCAAGACTACCGCTATGTCGCAGTCCTTCCTTATGTGGGCTATGGAAAGCTTTAACGGGCAGAATTTCGGCATCTGCGGCAAAACGCTCATCACCCTGCGCCGCAACGTTATTGACCCCCTTGTAAGCTTTGCCAAAAGCCTCAGAATGAATGTCGATATAAAGGTGTCAAAAAACTATTTCGATGTCAAAAGCGGCGCCCGCAAAAATCGCTTTTACCTCTTTGGCGGCAAGGACGAATCCGCCGCCGCACTCATTCAGGGTATCACGCTTGCAGGCGTGCTTATCGACGAGGCTGCACTTTTGCCAAGGAGCTTTATAGAGCAATCCTTTGCAAGATGCTCTGTTTCAGGCTCAAAGCTCTGGCTCAACTGCAACCCCGAGGGTGAGTTCCACTGGCTCAAGCGTGAGTGGATAGATAAAAGGGAGGAAAAAAACCTCCTCTACCTCCACTTTACCCTTGATGATAACCCATCGCTCTCGCAAAGTATCAAAAGGCGCTATCACAGGCTCTACAGCGGCGTTTTCTATGAGCGTTTCGTTCTCGGTAAATGGGTCAGCGCCGAGGGGCTTGTCTACCCTATGTTTGATAAGGCGCGCCATACCTTTGCTTTACCGCCCGAAAATATCACACGCTTTGCCGTAAGCTGTGACTACGGAACGGTAAACCCCACAAGCATAGGCCTGTGGGGCGAAAGCGGCGGAGTGTGGCTAAGGCTTAAGGAATACTACTTTGACTCACGCCGCGAGGGCTGCCGCAGAACTGATGAGGAGCATTACACAGCCCTTGAACAGCTCTGCGAAGGAGCAGATGTCGAGCGTATCATAGTCGATCCGTCAGCATCGTCATTTATAGAATGCATCAAGCGGCATAAACGCTTTACGGTAACAACAGCTAAGAATGACGTTTTGGCAGGCATCGGCAGAGTTAGTGATGCGCTTGCGGCAGGGAAAATAAAGATAAGCTGTACCTGCCTTGACACTATACGCGAATTTGCCCTCTACCGCTGGGACGGCAATGGAAAGGATGCCCCCTTAAAGGAAAACGATCACGCGATGGATGATATCCGCTACTTTGTATCGGAATATCTCACCGACAAAGAAGACAGTTTCTTTGTCATGGCACTTGACAGATAAAAGAAAGGAGAATGCCAATGAATCTATTTAAGTCAAAGCACGGGGCTGCCTATAACGGCGGCTTTGATGTGGGCGGCGGTGCGCTCAAAAGCGGCTTTAAGGTCGCCTACGGCAAAAGTGTCGAAACGGGGCTTTATGAGGCGCTGCGCGACAATGTTCCCGTAATTGATGCGTGCATATCAAAAATAGTCCGCCTTGCAGGGGATTTTAAGGTGGTCTGCGAGAACGAAGACAGCCAGCGCGCTGTCGATGAGTTCGCCCTTAACGTTCCCGTGGGTATATCGGGCAGGTCGCTCTATGCGTTTGCTGATATGTATCTTGACTCACTTCTTACCTACGGCAAAAGTGTGGGCGAGTATACCGTTGACCCCGAAACGGGCAGAATGTCCTCACTCTTTGTGTGTGACCCCGAGCTTTTCGAGGTGATACCCGATAAAGCCACGGGCGAGCCCGTTTTCCGCTTTTGCGGCAGCAAGAAAACAGTCGATTTCAAAAACCCCGAGCGTATCCTTTATACGGCCTTGAACCCCACCCCCAAATGCCCCTCGGGGCGCTCTATCCTCAAAGGCATACCTGCCCTTGCGGATATCCTGACGACTATCTATTCCTGCATAGGCACGAACTTTGACCGCGCAGGAAACCTGAGATATGCCGTCACTTATAAGCCCTCGGGGGAAAGCGATGCGCAGTTTGCCTCAAAGCGCGCTAAGGAAATGGCGACACAGTGGACTGATGCCATGCAGTCGGCAAGAAACGGCGTTATGAAGGATTTCATAGCCGTAGGTGATGTAGGTATCAAGGTGATAGGTGCCGAAAGCGGCCTTATAGATACCGAGATACCTGTGCGGCAGCTTATCGAGCAGATGATATCAAAGCTCTCCATTCCGCCGTTTCTGTTAGGCCTTAACTGGTCAAGCACCGAGCGAATGGCCTCACAGCAGGCGGATATCCTGACGAGCGAGCTTGAATATTACCGCCGCCTTATCACCCCCGTGCTTATAAAGATATGCCGCACCTTCCTTACCCTTGCAGGGGAGGACAGCAATGTCGAGATAAGCTGGGCAAACATCAATTTGCAGGACGAGGAGGCTCTCGCCCGTGCAAGGCTCTATAATGCGCAGGCCGATGAGATAGAGCTGAGAGTAAAGGAAAAGAGAGGAGAGTGAAAAAATGAAAAGCTATGAATTTGAGCTTGATGATACCGAGCTTGAAAAGATAAACCGCTTTGCAAGAAAGCCGCTTTCAAAGGATAGGGTTTATGCATTCCCCGTTATCCTCTGCGATAACGAGATAGACCGCGACGGTGAGCGCTTCAGCGTAAGCTCGCTTGAAAAGCTATCGGAGCTTTTTGTCGGCAAAACGGGCATCTTTGACCATGACCCCAAGGGCAGTAACCAGACCTCGCGCATCTATGAAACATTTATAGATAAGCAAACGGGCAGGACCACCTCATACGGCGAGGAGCTTGTCTGCCTTGCGGCTAAGGCCTATATGGTCAGGACTGATAAGAACAAGCCGCTTATCGACGAGATAGATGCAGGCATAAAAAAGGAGATAAGCATAAGCTGCTCCGTTGCAAAAAAGATATGCTCCGTCTGCGGTGAGAACATCTACAAAAAGCCCTGCTCGCACATAAAGGGCAAAAGCTACGGCGGCAAAAAATGCTTTGTGAGCTTAGAGGAGCCGCTTGATGCGTATGAGTGGTCATTCGTCGCAGTTCCCGCGCAGATAAATGCAGGCGTTAAAAAGACGCATGAGCCTGCCGAAAAAAGCTCAAAGCAGGCCTTTGACAGCAAGCGCCTCAGCGAATTCTACCTTTTGCAGGATAACCTTATCAAAAAGGTAAAAGCCCTCTATGAGCTTGCAAATGTTAAAGACGAGCAGCTTTTAAGCGTTACCGATAAGCTGTCGGTCACAGAGCTTATCGCCCTTGAAAAAAGGCTCAGCGAAGGCCTCACAAGGCCATCACGCCCTCAGCTTGATATCGGGCACAAGGACATTGAAAACTACAGATCATGATTTAAGAAAGGAAAATAAACTTATGAATTTTGAAAACATCAGACTTGAAAAGGAACTTTACGGAATAACAGGAAAGAGCTTTACAAAGGCTTTATCAGCACTTGACCCCGATGAGAACTACATCGGCACACCTCTTGAGGGGCTTGATGCCTTTGAAAGACAGCTAAAGCGCTTTGACATCAAGGTGTCGGGGCAGGACTGCGACAAGGTCGAGAAATTCTTCCTCACGACCGAGTCGGCGGTGCTTTTCCCCGAGTTTGTAAGAAGGCAGATAAAGAAGGGCATGGACGAAACATCTATCCTCCCCGACATAGCGGCTGCTACATCTTATATCGACGGCGTTGATTACCGCGCGCTCGTTATGACAGAGTCGGGCTCTAACACAGTAGCGGAGGGCGGTACGCTCCCCTCAACTACCGTTACACTTGCAAGCACAGCCACAAGGCTCTCAAAGTTTGCAAGAAAGCTCTCCTGCACCTACGAGTCGGTAAGAAAGCAGAGGATAGAGGCATTCGGCATTGCCCTGCGCGCACTCGGCGCTCAGATATCAAAGTCCTGCAATGAGCTTGCAGCCTCCTCGCTTGCAAGCGGCATCACCCCTACAACTATCGCAGGCAATACCCTTGCTTATTCCGACCTTGCGGCATTCTGGGCATCTATGACCGATGCGAATATGGACGTTATGCTTTGCAGCCCTGCTGTAATGGCGGCTATATTGGCGCTTGACGAGATGAAGTATGTGGTAAGCGACTATATGAAAACAGGCCGCGCTGTTACACCCTACGGCGTTACGCTTGTAAAGTGCCCGTCACTTGCAGCCTCGGGCGATATCGTGGGGATAGACTCCACAAAGGCCGCCGAGATAATCTTCGGCTCGGACGTAGTCGTTGATACCGACAGCCTGCTCTCCACCCAGAACAGAGAGATAGCCTGCTCTGTACTTATAGGCGTTGCAAGAGTTTCAAACAATGCCGTAAAGGTACTTAAGACAGTTAAATAATGAAAAATGAATAATTAAGGTGCGTCTGCGGCGATACCCCACTCCACCGCGACCAAACGGCCGAATGGCCGGATCATCGCCGCAGGCAATACCATAATAATGAATAATGAATAGTGAATAATGAATAATTGATGAGGCAGGGGGCAGGCATTCTTACCTCCTGCCTCTTATTTCTTACATCTAAAAGGAGGACAAAATGGTTTATATCGACAGGATAAAGGTAATGGCGCTTTTTCTGCGCCTTAGCGGTATAGAGGATTCAAGACGAAATGAATTTGATGATATCATCGAAAACGCTTGCTTTTATATCGCAAAGCGCGTTAAAGAGGATATTCTGGTGACAGACCTTGAAAGGCTTGAATTTGCAAGTGCTGCTGTGGCGGTGTATGATAATACTCTGCTGCGGCTGATAAATGATAAAACGCTCTGCACAGCCGACGGCAGACAGACTCTGAGCTATAAGGACGCTGATGCTTACAAATATGCCGTAAAGCTGAGAGAACACGCGCTTATCTCAATAAGCGACCTGATAGCGCAGGATACCTTTTATTTTGCGGCGGCAGAGGGGTGAGGATATGCTTGATGTTATTATAAATGCGCTAAGTGCTTTTTTAACGGCGGCAGGCTTTACTGTCCTTAAGCCCTGCGATGCGCCGCGTGACAATGAACTTAAGGGCAAGCCTATAGCCTTTTTGCAGATAAGCGAGGCAAGAAACGTGCAGACGGGCTACGACTTTGATACGGGGCGAAAAAAGCAGGCCTATGAGTTTGATGTAAAATGCAGGCTTATGGGAAAAGAAGGCGACTGCTCCGACAGAAGGGAGCTTTTGAGCCGTGCATTTGATGCGCAGGAGGCGCTTATTGATGCAGGCTATAAGGTTAAGCTTAAAAATGATATGAGGATAAATAAGGCACTTTCAAGGGCGGAGTGTGAGTTAGATGTGACCGATGCCTATATACTTATACCCGAGGGGGGAAATATATGATAAACAAAGAAATAAACGCATCTCTTGGCGGAAAGGCGCTTAAGCTGACAGGCCTCAGCTTTCGCACCGATTCAAAAATAGCCGAGACACAAACGCTCGGCGGCGGGATCATCAGGCGCGTGACGGGCTGCCGCAAAAACTTTTTTACGCTGAAGGGGAAAATGTCATTTTTCAGCTTTCTGAGCTTTTGTGACTATATAAACGAGCTTGCCGCAAGCTCGCTCACCCTTGAAATTGACGGCGACGAGGCGGCAGAGCTTATACTTACAAAAGGCGAGTGTACCCTAAGCGGCGACGGAATGTGCGACTACACCTTAGAGCTGGAGGAGGCGGAGATATGAGCGAAAACGGCTTTACGCTTGAAATATATAATTCCATAGGCTCTTTTACCGAGAGGTACAAAGCTCTTTTATACCTGACCCTTACAAGGGAGCGCTACACGCCGTTTGTAACGCTTGATTACAGCTTTCTGGCGGACTTTGACAGCAGAGTTTCAACGGCGGATATATGCTCGGTAAGGCTTTTTTACGGGGGCGAGCGGATATTCCTCGGCAGGAGCAGCGACATAAGGCTTACCAAAACCGCAGGCGGCTATATTTTAAGCGGCAGGGCGGTAAGCTACACTAAAACAGTTTCAACGAGCGATGCCGTTCCGGGAATGATGTTTGACTGCACTCTAAGCTCGCTTGTATCGGCTAACACGGCTATGCCGAATGTAAGCTATCAGCAGGTGAGCGAGAGTGCGTCATACATCTTTGTCAAGGAGAGTGACACTATATGGAGCGCTATTGCCGCACTTAGCATAAAGCTCTTTGACAACTACCCCTACATAGTGGGGGAGAACACGGTAAACATAAAAAAGACGGGGCAGGCAAGCTTTGATTACAGCAGTGATGTGATAAGTGATACATTTTACGGGTCAAGCCTTAAAAATGCGGTGTCAAAGATATATATGCAGGGCACGCAGGGAACGTATGACTACAGCTTTGCCGACAGCGAGGCGATTAGGCGCGGAGTTATAAGAGAGCGCTACATTCCGCTTGACAGACAGTGGCTTTCAGACCCCGAGAGGGGGCTTAAGCATAAAATGCTCTTTGCGCGGCGCGGCGGTATTTTCCGCGGCTTTACCTACAAGGGCTTTAAAAACGAGCAGCTTTGCGACAATGTAGCCTTTTCGCTCGGGAGCGTTCACTACACGGGCGAGGTATCAAAGCTGACGGTCAAAGCCGACAAGCGCGGCATTTTTACTACGATAACATCTTATCATGACGGGTACAGCAAAATAGTGTAGAAAATGCGCTGTGTTTAAGAAGTATAGTTTATTCCGTGAGCTTGATGAATAATGGTCATCTCTTTGGCAAACCTTGCCTTTTCACTGAAAAAGCCGATGTATCGGTTGGTGACGATATAATTAAGGGATACTTTATATGAGGTTTGAATTTTATGAAATGCCATGTCGGGCTTTCAACACCCCGTAAAAATACAAAAAGCCCCCGAAAACCCGGGGGCTTTATCTATGCCGTTTTATCAGAATGCTTTCTTATATATTTCAAGAATGCTCTCGACTGTGCAGGGTCTTGGGTTGCCGCCCGTGCAGACGTCTGCCATAGCCGCCTCGGAGAGTGCTTGCAGGTCTTCCTCCTTAACACCTATCTCGTGGAGCTTTTCGGGAATGCCTACGTCCTTTGAGAGCTGCCTTACAGCGTCAACCGCTGCCTTTCTGTACTCCTCCTGCGACATACCCTTGACATCAACGCCCATAGCCTTTGCTATGTCCCTGAATTTTTCGCCCGTATAGGGTGCGTTATATTCCATAACGTAGGGGAGCAAAACTGCGTTTGCTATGCCGTGAGGGGTATCATAAAATGCGCCTAACGGATGAGCCATTCCGTGAACTACACCGAGCCCGACATTTGAAAAGCCCATGCCTGCGATATACTGACCGAGCGCCATATCCTCTCTGCCCTTTGGCTCGTTAGCCACAGCAGACCTCAGCGAGCGGCCTATTATCTCTATTGCTTTAAGGTGCATCATATCTGTAAGCTCCCATGCGGCAAGGGTGGTGTAGCCTTCGATCGCGTGGGTGAGTGCGTCCATACCCGTTGAGGCGGTAAGGCCTTTGGGCATTGATGACATCATATCGCTGTCAACTACCGCAACTATCGGGATATCGTGAGGATCGACGCAGACGAATTTTCTCTTTTTCTCCTCATCGGTGATAACGTAGTTTATTGTTACCTCTGCCGCTGTTCCTGCTGTTGTGGGAACTGCGATTATCGGAACGCTCGGGTTTTTTGTGGGGGCAACGCCCTCTAATGAAACAACATCAGAAAACTCGGGGTTATTTATGATAATGCCTATGCCCTTAGATGTGTCGATAGGCGAGCCGCCGCCGATAGCTATAAGATAATCAGCGCCCGATGCCCTGAACACCTCGACACCCTTTTTAACTATTGCGACAGTAGGGTTAGCCTTTACCTCGTCATAGATCTCATAAGCCATGCCCTCCTTATCAAGCAGGTCAGTCACCTTTTTTACAACGTTAAACTTAACAAGGTCTTTATCCGTTACGATAAGCGCCTTTGTAAAGCCCCTGTTCTTAGCCTCGGCGGTGATATTACTGATAGCGCCCGCGCCGAAGTAAGATGTTTCGTTAAGGATCATTCTTGCCATTTCAAAACCACTCCTTTTTGAAAAATCATTATTTAATTTACGGAAAAATTGCCGTTAAATATATTATACAACATTGCCAAAATAATTTCAAGAGGATTTTGTAAATTTATGCAAGTTATCACAATATTTTCACTTTCAGCAAAGCGGCCGCCGCGTTTTTTACCGAAAAACCGCCATGTAAACGTTGACAAAAGGTTAAAAACGTGATATTATAGTATAAATCGGAGTTTGTAACGCCCCCTTCCCTTTGAAGGGAAGGGGGCTGGGGGGTTAGGTAGAGCCCCTCCCGAGCGATAGTCTTAGGCTTTGTTCAGCGCTCCGAGGGGGGCAAGCCGCCTTTGGGCGGCTTGTTGGGGGCTTTCCGGTCGCCCCCAAACCCCTTCGGTATGCCCCCTTAACACTTCTGCAAACTCCGGTTTACAGACACATACATCAAATTTAAGGAGCATTAATATGAGTGTAACAATAAAAGACGTGGCAAGAGAGGCAGGCGTTTCTGTAGCGACTGTTTCAAGAGTTTTAAACGGCAGCGCTAATGTGAGCGAGGCATCCTCAAAGCTTGTCAATGAAACTATAAAAAGGCTCGGCTATTCGCCTAACTTCCTCGGGAGAAACTTAAGGAAAAGGGAAACGAATGTGATTCTCGTTATCATGCCGTCGTCGGAGCATTCGCTTTACGGCACTATCATCTCGGGAATGCAGGATTATGCTAACAAGGTGGGGTATGATATCATCTCGGCGGTGTCAAATTCGGCATCTTATATCGAAACAAGGCAGATGAATATGCTCTTTAACAGAACTGTTGACGGGGCGGTAATGCTCGGCTCATCGCTTTCCGCGCAGGAGCTTAACGAGCTTGCGGAGAATTACAACATCGCACTTTGCTGTGAGGGCGTTGAGGGGGCGAATGTGCTTACTGTTGCTGTTGATGACGAGCAGGCAGGGTATGACGCGGCTAAGGCGCTTATCTCCCTCGGGCACAGAAAGATAGCGCTGATAAGCGTTGACTCGGCGGTGGTTTCCTCACGAAAGAGGGAAAACGGCTACATATCAGCCCTTAAGGACGCAGGGATAGAGATAAGAGAGGATTACATCTGGCACGGCACCTATCTTGCGCACAACGGTGCGGACGCTATGGAGCATTTTATGAGCCTTGATGACAAGCCCACGGCGGTTTTCGCGGTGTCAGACCTGCTGGCGGTAGCGGCGTGCAAAAAGGCGCAGAGCTTAGGGCTGACAGTCGGCAAGGATATTTCTGTTATGGGGTTTGACAACATTTCTATGTGCGAGATGTTTACGCCCTCGCTTTCGACCGTTTCGCAGCCCTGCCGCAAAATGGGAGAGTTCGTTATCAAAAAGCTTATCGAGAACCTTGCAACCGACAACAAGGACAACAAATATTACGCCGTAGGTCACGAGGTCATTTTAAGGGAATCAACAGGTAAAATATGAATTAACGCGAAAATATGAAACTGAAAGGCCGCTCTTTTTTAAGGGCGGTCTTGTAATTTTGTGTAACTGCGGCAAAAATGCCGTGATGATGATATTTATGCTTACTTAACCGTTTTCGCTGATGGCAAGGGCGTATGGCAGCGCCCCTAAATATGAGCAGATGGGTGAACTTTTGTGCAAGGCGGTTAAAAGGTGATAACAAAATAATGTACTATATTCACAAATCATAGTATGCAAAATTGTGCAACCCACCAAAACTTATGACAAAAAATATACATAGCCTTTTTATTTCTTGACATCGTTTACATTCTTTGATATACTTAAATTCGGGTAAGGGGGATCGTGCCCTTTTGCCCGTAAGAAGGAAAGCTTTTATTTTCAGATACAAGTATCGTATTTGTAAGGAGGAAACAGCATTATGAAGAATATCAAGAAAGCGCTTGCAGGCTCAATGGCGCTGCTTATGGCGTTCGGCATTGTGGGCTGCGGCAAGGGTGACAGCAGCGATTCAAGCAGCTATGTTCAGCAGGTAGAGGTAGATACCGAGGCTATCAAGGACAGCATCAAGCCCCTTCCCGATTCGCTGAGCGAGGACGAAAAGACACTTACATGGATGTCCTATTTTGACATCAACCCCGGCAAGAACGTTCCCGAGAAGAGAACAGACCTCACACTTTTTGAGTCACTTGGCGGCAAGATAAGCTACAGCAGAACAACATCGCTCAACAAGTTTGAAAAGCTTGCTACAGCGGTAATGTCAGACCAGGTGCCCGACATATTCTGGTATGAGCAGGGCATGACATTCCCCTACAGCGTTATCGCAGGAATGTTCCAGCCGATAGACAGCATCGTTAACTTTGAGGATCCGCTCTGGTCGGGCGTTAAGACAACGGCAGATCAGTTCGTACTCAACGGCGAGCATTATGTTGCACCTATCAATATGCTGCCGCTTTCTGTAATGACATATGACAAGCACATATTAGAGGCTGCAAACCTTGATGACCCCTATGAGCTTTATCAGAAGGGCGAGTGGGACTGGAATGCTTGGTATGACATGATGGAGGAATACTGCGCTCAGTCAACAGAGGAAGAGCCGCTTTACGGTGTAAACGGCTGGTTTGCACCCTTCTTCTTCCATTCCACAGGCTCTACACTTGTTAAGTATGACGCTGAGAAGAACGAGTATGTAAACAACCTTGATGACGGCAACCTCACAAGAGCTGCTGAGTTCCTTTCAAACGTTCAGAAGAACGGCTACTATGACCCCGAGTGGATAGGCGGCGCTCCCGAGGCGTTCCAGAAGAAGATTCTGTTCTACGCTATGGGCCCGTGGGCATCGTTTGATGACCACACACCTGCTGACGGCGAGGAGTGGGGCATGGTACCGATACCGAAGGATCCTGATTCCGACACACTTTATCAGTCTATCGACGTTAACGCTTATATGTGGGTAAAGGGCTCGAAGAAGGCTGACGCTGTTAAGTGCTGGCAGGAGTGTGCAAGAATTGTTTATGTTGACGATGCCTACAAGCAGACCGAGAAGGAGAAGTTTGACGTTACCAACCCGAACTGGACTGACGAGATGTATAACCTCGTTTATGATGAGCTTATCAGCGACAAGTACACTCAGGTGTTCGACCCCAGCTACGGTATCTCAACAAGACTTTCCGATAACGACGCTGCAACTAACGATACCAAGGAGGCTTATACCGCACTTACCTACAGAGGCGTTCTTACGACCGATGAGGACGGCAACCAGCTTACATGGACACAGATCAAGGAGCAGAATTCAAACGTATTTGATTCCGAGCTTGCAGAGTTCAACAAGAAACTCAAGGAGTTCTCGAACAAGTAATAAAGCAAACAAAGGCGGCAGGGCTTTCCTGCCGCTTTTTTGTGCGGTAAGGTTTTCTATTCGCCTTTTCAACAATATTACAAATTGAATACATTTGCCTTAAAGCTATTGAAAAATATTGGAAAGCATTGTATAATAATTATGATTGGATAAATATATACTATTATATATAAAGGGGCTAATGTTATGAAACTTACTGTCAGGACTGATACACTTGAAATATCTGCAAATTCCGCAGGTGCGGAGCTTTGCTCGGTGAAGAAGGACGGGGTGGAATACCTCTGGCAGGCGGGTGATGCCTGGAAAAGGTATGCGCCGATACTCTTTCCGTTTATCTGCTCGCCTAAAGGAAAAAAGTACAAAGCAGGCGGAAAGGAATATACCATGCCCTCAAACCACGGCTTTGCAAGGGATATGGAATTTACCTCGGAGGGAACTGATGATAACAGCATAGCATTTAAGCTGACATCTGATGAAAACACGCTTAAGGTATACCCGTATGAATTTGAGCTGACGGTAAAGTTTACTGTTAAGGGCGACAGCGTTGAGGTGCTGAACTCTGTCAGGAACACGGGGGATAAGGATATGTATTTCTACCTCGGCGGACACCCTGCATTCAACTGCCCGATTGAAGATAACTTATGCTTTGATGACTACAAGGTGATATATGAAAAGAACGAAACTATAATTCAGCCGCTGCTGACGGGCGGTGAGAGGGTAGTTCTTGATAATGAGAACACGCTGCCGCTTACGCGCACGCTGTTTGACCACGATGTTATAATGAAAGACAAGCCGAACTCAAAGAGGATAACGCTTGCAAGCGACAAGGGCAGCAGGAGCGTGACACTTTACTACCCCGAGAGCGAGTGCATAGCGGTATGGTCAACTACAGCAAATGATGATGCGAGATTTGTATGCTTAGAGCCGTGGACGAGCGTGCCCGTTTACTGCGATGACGAATTTGAGGACATTGAGAAAAAGCCGCACGCGATAAGGCTTTCGGCAGGCGAGCGGTTTGATTACAGATATTTCATCGAGGTGAAATAATGAAGGCGGTCATACAGAGGGTAAATTACGCGAGAGTGAAAGTCTGCGGCGACACGGTAGGGGAGATAGACAAGGGCTTTCTTATCCTTTTCGGCGCAGGCGAGGGCGACACAAAAGAGGACGCTGACAAGCTCGCTGCGAAAATTACAGGACTGAGGATATTTTCGGACGAGAATGACAAGATAAACCTTTCCCTTAAGGACGTTTCGGGGGATATTTTATGCGTTTCACAGTTTACGCTGCTTGCTGACTGCCGCAAGGGCAACAGGCCGAGCTTTATCGGGGCAATGCAACCTGATGAGGCGGATATGCTCTACAGATACTTCTGCGAGAAATGCGCCGAGCTTTCGGGCGCGAGGGTTGAGCGCGGAGTATTCGGGGCGGACATGAAGGTGAGCCTTGAAAATGACGGCCCGTTTACGATAGTGCTTGAATGCAGGAACGGAAAGATAGTCGGAAATAATGAATAATGAATAGTGAATAATGAATAATGAATAATTAAGGTGCGCGCGGAATTTAAAATAAGCGGCTGCCCGAATGGGCATATGTGCGGCTAAGCTGCATACCATAATTGTGCATTGTGAATTGTGCGTTGATAAAGAGGAATGTTTATGAATATACAGATCTTCGGGAAGGCGAAATGCTTTGATACTAAAAAGGCCGAGCGCTTTTTTAAGGAGCGTGGGATAAAGTATCAGTTTATTGACCTTAAGCAAAAGCCTATGAGCCGCGGCGAGCTTGAAAGCGTTATCAAGGCGGTCGGCGGACTTGAAAAGGTGATAGATGAAAACTCGGGGTCAAAAAACGCGGCACTTGTGAAATACTTAGCGTCAGATGAGGCGAAAAAGGAAAAGCTGCTTGAGGACGGGCTGCTTTTAAAAACGCCTATCGTGCGAAACGGCAGGCAGGCGGCTGTGGGGTATCAGCCCGATATATGGGATAAATGGACAAAGGAGTAGAATGGAGACAGGGTTATGAAAAGGTCAGTTTGTTTACTGCTAAGTGCGGCGCTTGCAGGCAGTATGCTTGCAGGGTGCGGAAATAGTGACGAAAGCTCAAAGCACCCATCGCTGCTCGATGAGATAAATAATTCCTCGCAGGGGGAGAATGCAGGCGGCGGAGACAGCTCACGCTCGGTAAGCTACGAGTGGGTGATAGACCCCTCGGTAAGTGCTGAAAACATCATTGCGCCTGACGGAGCGCAGGTAAACACGGAGGGCGTTATCAACAACGCTTACTACCGCGTAGCTATAATCAAGCGCGACGGGCTTTATGGGTTTATTGATTACAAGGGCGTTGTGATAGTAAAGCCCGAGTACAATGACTACTACATAGGCTATGACGGCAAGATGACGCTCTCAAAGGTGACGAATGAGGGAACGCAGTACTGCGCGATAGATGAATTCGGAAACATCATCTACACGGGTGATGACAGAGCAATAAAGGACAGATATTTCTTCTATGACGATGCAAAGCAGCAATGCTACTACCAGAACTACAAGGACAAATATGCAAAGGCATATGGCGGCAAAAAGCTTGTGGCTGTGCAGAGCATAAATGCCGAGGAAAAGGGCGAGAACAAATACAGCGTTGAGATAACCAATGAGAGCTTTGCACTTTGCCAGAACGGCGTGCTTTTGAGCGGATATGAGTATGACGACGCTTACCTGCCTATATATAAAGGTACGGGCAGCACGGGAATAGCACTTTGCAAGGGCGGAAAGTGGGGCTACGTCAACGGCAAGGGCGAGCTTATCATTGATTTTATATGTGATGCCATACCGCAGTCATCTCTTGCAGGGTCGATGCTCGTTTCGGAGGGACTTCACCCCTACCTTTTCTCGGGGGATTATGTAGTTGTTTCGGTAAACGGAAGATTCGGCTACTATGACAAGAAGGGAAATGTTGTGGTAAGCCCGGGCGAGTTTGAGCAGGCAAGACCCGTACTAAACGGACTTGCGTGGGTGAGAAAGGACGGATTATGGGGAGTTGTTCAGATAGGTGAGATAGACGAAACGCTCAACATAACAACTACCACCACAACGACCACCA